>JAXGWN010000009.1:0-13914 GCA_040773285.1 Bacillota bacterium | reverse complement strand
GTTGAGAAGGCCCGCCTTTTCAGAAATGGTCTCCCCCAGGGCGGCAAACACCAGAGGGGTGGCCATCTTCACGGCAGCAGTCAGATAAAAGGTCAGCATGACCAGAATTCCCTGTTCCATCAGGACACCTCCCTGTCAGCAGAAAGCCAGCGGGCAAAAATGCTCTTTCTGGCCAGGATCAGCAGGACCACTGCTCCCATCACAATGGAGGAGATGGCGGTGGGGACTCCGGCTGCCCGCTGCATGGACAGACTGCCCACCTGTAGGGCCGATATTCCCATAGCCGCCAGCACCACCCCCAGAGGATGGTTTTTCCCCAAAAGGGCCACAATAATGGCCACGTATCCGTAGTCCGGGGAAATCCCCTCCAGGAGTCGGCCATGAAGACCGGCCACCTCACTGATTCCAGCTATCCCTGCCAGTCCCCCACTGATCAGGGAAGCCAGAATAATGTTTTTATACACGGAGATGCCGGAACAGAGACTGGCCCGGGGATTGAGGCCCACGGCCCTCATCTGGAACCCCGCCGGAGTCTTCCAGACCAGAATATAGACCGCCACTGCCGCCAGCAGGGCCACAAACAGTCCGGCATGGAGCCGGGTGGGCTGCATAAGAAGGGGCAGCATCCCCTGCTCCGGCAGTTTGGGGCTCACCGGATAGGCATAGTCGGGGTCCTTCATGACGGTCCGTACCAGCATCCCCACGATGTTGATGGCAATATAGTTAAACATAATGGTAACAATGATTTCCGAGATTCCGAAACGTCCCTTCAGGAAACCGGGCACCACGGACCAAAGTCCTCCCAGCAGGAAACCGGCCAGGATCATCAGGGGAATCAGCACCGGACCCGGAAGCCCGGGAAACGCGATTCCCACAGCCGTTCCTGCTATGGCGCCCATGTACAGCTGTCCTTCCGCCCCCAGGTTCACGTACCCGCTGCGAAATCCCACAGCCACTCCCAGACCGCACAGGGTCAGAGGAACCGATTTCACCAGCACCTCCCCGATGGCATATCCGGAACCGAAGATTCCCCGGAAAAATCCGCCGAAGGCGGTCCCGATGTTGCTGCCCACCAGGAAAATAAAGGCCACTGCCACCAGAAGACTGGTCAGACCCACAAAGAGATAGGACAGAATATTTCCGGCTTTTTTCATGCGCTCTGCCCCTTTCTGCCCGCCATCATAAGCCCGATGGCTTCCACATTCACCTGTCCGTCATTGGGCAGGATCCCCATGATCTTTCCTTCATACAACACGGCAATCCGGTCGCTCAGGGCCAGTATCTCCTCCAGATCCGTGGAGATCAGGAGAATGCTGCAGTTTTTCCGGCGGTGTTCCAGCAGTTTGTGGCGGATGAATTCTGAAGCGGATATATCCAGTCCCCTGGTGGGCTGGAACGCCACCACTGCCCGGGGATCCCCGGCCAGTTCCCGGGCCAGGATCAGTTTCTGCTGGTTTCCTCCGGACAGAAACCGGATGGGCACCCGCAGGCCCGGGGTTTTTACAGCGTATTCCTCAACGGCACACAGGGTATCCTGGCGCACCTTCTTTTCGTTGATCAGTCCATGGCTGACGCAGGACGCCTCCATGTGGTTTTTCAGCAGCATGTTTCCCGGCAGGTCCATGTCCATCAGGAGTCCATCATGGTGCCGGTCTCCGGGAATGTATCCGATTCCCATCCGTTTGCGGTCCCGGACGGACAGGCCGTCCAGGGGCATATCCGCCAGGGTTATGGTGCCGGAGGAATGTTTTCTTACCCCGGTGATCACCTCGGCCAGTTCCTGCTGGCCGTTTCCGTCCACGCCGGCAATTCCCACGATCTCCCCGGCCCGGATCTCCAGAGTTATATCCTCCAGCCGGTTCCTTCCCTGTTCATGAAGAGTTACTTCCCTAAGAATCATGCCGCTTAGGGAACAGGCCGGCAGTTCCTCCCGGGAGGCAGGATTCAGCTGACGTCCGATCATGTACTGGGACAGCTGATTCTCCCCGGTGTCTGCTGTATTCACAGTGGCAATGCAGCGGCCATCCCGCAGCACAGTGATCCGGTCGGTGATGTCCATCACCTCAGGAATCTTGTGGGTGATCACGATCACCGAATGTCCATGCTGCCGCAGGGTCCGCAGTACGTCAAAAAAAAGATCCGTCTCCTGGGGGGTCAGAACTGCGGTGGGCTCATCCAGGATCAGAAGTTTTGCATCCCGGTACAGAAGTTTCATGATCTCCACCCGCTGCTGCTCCCCCACGGAAAGGGAGGATACCAGAGCCCTGGGATCGATCTTCAGTCCGTACCGGTTGGAGATCTCTGTGATCTCCCGGTCAATATCCTGTCTCCGGGGTATGGGATGACCTTTGGACTTCAGTCCCAACGTGATATTCTGGGAAACCGTCAGGGTGGGCACCAGCATGAAATGCTGATGGACCATACCGATTCTCAGGGCAATGGCATCCTTCGGGGAATGGATGTCCACCTTCTCATCCTGCCACAGAATCTCCCCTTCATCCCTGCTGTAGATCCCATACAGAATGTTCATCAGGGTCGTTTTCCCGGCTCCGTTTTCCCCCAGCAGGGCATGAATTTCCCCTGCCTCCACATCGAGATCCACCTTTTCCAGAACCGGACGTCCGAAGAAGGATTTTTTTATGTTCCTCATGGTAAGTAATGACATGGAAAACTCCTTCAGTGTACAGGCAGGGATGAGTCCCTGCCGGAACAGTCCGGGACTATCCAGCGGATAGTCCCGGATCTTCCTGTCTATTTCGTTGAGGTTTCAATCAGGGGCACTTCAAAACTGCCGTCCAGAATGGAGGCCTTGATCTCCGCCACCTTGGCCTTCACCTCTTCGGGGATCCTGTCCTCAAAGGAGTTGTAAGAGGCAATGTCCACCACGCTGTCGTCCATCCCCAGATAGAATACGCCTCCCTCGAAGCGGCCGTTTCTCACGTCATCCACAGCGGTGAGGATCACCTGAGGCATGTTGTAAACGGTGGAGCACATTACTGTGTCGGGAGCAATGGAATTCTGGTCGTAGGAGTTTCCGCAGGCCAGGAGATCATTTTCCTCAGCCGCCTTGATCACTCCGGTTCCGGCCTGGTTGGCCACGTGGTAAAGAACGTCGGCACCCTGGTCGATCATGGACTCTGCTGCCGCTTTTCCGGCGGTCACGTCCGTATAAGTATTGATGTATGCGGAGTAAACCACGATGTCAGGGTTTACGGATTTGGCAGCCACCTTAAAGGCCTCCACCTCTTTTACAATGGAGGGCTGCTCGAAGCCTCCCACCACTCCGATTTTACCGGTTTCCGACATGGAGGCGCACAGGATACCCATCAGGTAGGCGCCTTCCTCACAGCTCATCACGTAGGAGGCCATATTCTCCGACTGGCTGGCCGCCTCGGTGGCCATAAAGAACTGATCCGGGAACTTGGAGGATGCATTGGCCGCGGGCTCCCCGAACTGGAATCCATGCCCGATGATCAGATCGTAACCCTGGGCGGCATAGTCCGTATAGGCAGCTTCCGTGTCTGCAATATCCACATTTTCCATATAGGCAGACTCAATACCGTATTCCTCTTCAGCTGCCACCAGACCGGCAACAGCAATGGCATTCCAGCCCTGGTCGTTGGCAGGACCGGAAAGGAGAAGAGCCACTTTCAGGGGCTGATCCCCGCCGCCAGCCGGAGCGTCTCCGCCGGTTGAGCCTCCGCCGCATCCGGCCAGTACCATGGAAAGACTCAGTGCGATAATACCCAGTGTCCAAAACCTCTTTTTCATTTGTTACCCTCCTGTGGTTTAAATGGCATTAAATGCCAGACAGCACTCTCTTATAAACCTGTTCGCCTTCGGATGCCAGACGGGCCTCATCCACCCGGGTGAGCCGGCCGTTTTCCACCACCACCTCACCGTTGACCATGGTCAGGGCCACCGGTCCGGTAACCCCCACTCTGGCCAGCAGGTTTTTGGGATCGTGGAGTGTTCCGGTCAGTTCCAGGACCTCCGCATCCACCATGAAAAGGTCGGCCCCTTTGCCAGGCTCCAAAGACCCCAGGTGGGTTCTTCCCAGGGTTTTGGCCCCGTTCACGGTGGCGATCTTCAGCATATCATAGGCAGATGGGCTGCCGCCCCGCTTTTTGCTGTGCCAGGACTGCATCAGGTAGGCCATCCGCAGGGAGTCCAGCAGACTGGAACTGTCGTTGGTGGCGGAACCGTCACAGCCAAGGCTGATCAGCATCCCTGCCTTTTCCATGGCTGGGATATCCAGAATATCGAAGCCTCCCAGTACGGCAGGTCCAGGGCAGTGGGACACTCCGGTGCCTGTGCGGGCCATCACCTTGTACTCCTCCGGTGTAAGTTCCCAGCCGTGGGCCACCCAGACATCGGGTCCCACGAAACCGATTTCCTCACACCACTGCAGGGTGCGCATTCCCCAGCGCTCCTCCATCAGGATGTTTTCCCCTTCTCCAAGATGGGTGTGGAGATGCACTCCCCGTTCCCGGGCCAGGGCCACAGAGTCTGTGAAGGTCTCCCTGTAGCTGTTGATGGGCTGGCAGGGAGAGATTACAATCTGCCCCATGGAGAAGGGATCCGCATCATGATACAGCCCGATCAGCCGGTCGCAGTCATCGAGAAACTCTTTTGTGGTCTCCAGCATCTCCGGTGGGATGGTACTGCCTTCCTCTTCCGGCAGGGTGTTGGCCCCCCGGCCGGCATGGTAACGGATTCCCAGTTCGCCGGCGGCCTGCATCTGCCGGTCTACCAGTTTTTTCCCCGATGCCTTCGTATAACAGTACTGATGGTCAAAGGCTGTGGTGCATCCATGCTTCAGGAGATCCCCCATGGCGGTCAGGGAGGAATAATAGATCACGTCCTCGGTGATCCGTGAAAAGATGGGATAAATCCGTTTCAGCCAGTCCACTACCAGCAGGTTGGGATAGTCGATGGACGCCTGATTTCTTACGAATGTCTGGAAAAAATGATGATGGGTGTTGATGAGCCCGGGGTAGACAATTTTTCCCCGTCCGTCGATGATCCGGGCTCCTGGAGCAGAAAGCCCCTGCCCGATCTCCAGGATGGCCGGTCCCTGGATGAGAATGTCCACATCGTACAGGACCTGGTCCCGGTCATCGCAGGTGACCACGGCTCTGGCATTTCTTATAAGAATCTGATTTTCCAAATGATGCGCCTCCGTTTCTAAAAGGTATTCCCGGAGCTGCAAAGCGGTATCGGATGGATCTGACCCGTTTTGGTGCTGCCGGTAGAGTCAGTGTTTCGGTAAGAGAGTTCAGGTGGGTTCTTCAGAGATGTCGTCGTTGAGGTTGAACTCATTATATAACCTATAGTTACTATAGGTACAAGTAAATCTTTTGATCTGCAGACCACAAAAAAATACGGGGGCCAAAGCCCCCGCAGATCCATTTACTCCCCGGATTCCTCCGGAGCGTCCCCATCCTTTTTCTCCTGCCGGATCCGGTCCACCATATCCGGTACCATTTCCAGCAGTTTTTCCAGCCCGGCCTGTCTGCGGACCGGCAGCACTTCCACGGAGTCTCCCTTCAGTACAATCACCGCAGTGGGAGTCCCTTTGGCACCGACGCCTCCTCCGCCCCCATTTCCTTTGTTTGCCTTGTCATCCACGCCGTCTCCACCGCCGAGACCGATTCCCAGACTGATGTCCATCACCGGAATAATGGTGGTGTCCCCGATGGTGATGCTCTCCCCCACCACGGTTTTTGACCGGAAGAACTCCTCTACTTTGTCAAACATGGCATTCATACTTTCATTGAAATTCAGTTCCATCTCATTTTTCCTCCTTGGAAAGTTTATACGCTTTCCGGACAGGCCCGGAAAGAAGAAACATAAGAACAGATACGGCCGCCTGCAGGGGGATCACAGATCCCAGGATCCGGAATTCCCCTTCCAGAACCGGCCCGGAAAAATCCGGAGTCACCCGGATGTCCGCCGATTCCCGCAGAGGGCTCACTCCGTAGTACAGGGCGGACAGCCATCCGGTGACGGCCGGATCACCGGCTCCCACCCTGCCCCGGACCATGCACTCCCGGGGCCGCATCATGGAATACAGCCGCAGCAGCAGTTTCCTTGCCCTGACCAGAACCGGATCGGCCAGCCAGGGGCCAATTCTGTGCTTTTTCTTCCGGCCGGCTTCCGGTACGGTCTTACGGACCCTCTTTTTCGCGGATTCCTTTTTGAGGTCCCGGCGGAATCCAAGGACCCCCAGAGAACTCCGCATCCCGCCGGAATCCAGACGGAACCGGAAGTCCGCCAATCCGGCGGCCACTGAACCCCGGGCCTCCAGATAGCCTTCCCCATCCTCCTTTTTGCCGCTGGCCAGATAGCGGACCGGCAGCACAAGAAACAATAAGGCCAGAACCAGCAGACCCAGCAGCAGATAAAGAAGCACCTTCAGTGCCACGGAAATCACCAGGACGGCCATAACGACCTCCTCCCGGCCAGCTGCAGCACTGCACCGGCCATGGCCCCCGGGGCCCGGTGGGCCAGGCTTCGGACCAGTTTTTGCCCTTTCCGGCAGCCGGGGACGAAATCAAGATACCGGGTACTCATCTCCCCTATGGTCCGGCCCAGGCTGGCCCATTCCTTCATTCCAAAGCCTCCGGATGGCTGCAGATCCTTCAGAACCTCCAGATGAAGACGATCCAGCTCCGGAGGATACTCCTCCTGCCCGGAAGCAAGGATACCGTACACCTCTTTCAGCTGTTCCAGTTTCACCTGACACTCCGGACAGATTCTCACGTGTTCCTCCAGCAACAGAGTTTCCAGGGGATCCAGCATCCCGTCCAGATACTCCTCAAGCAAAGAATCTTCCACCCTGCACCCCATGGTCACGCCTCCATTTCCCCGGATTTCATAAGCATTTCCCGAAGTCTCTTCCTGCCCCGGTGCAGCAGGGTTTTCACCGTGCCTTCCGGAAGTTCCATGGCCTCAGCAATCTCACGGCAGGTGAGATCCTGCCTGTGCCTGAGAATCAGGGCCATACGCATATCCGGCGGCAACTGGCCGAGACACCGGTCCAGCAGGATCCAGTCATCCAGCTGCCGGAAGGCTTCCTGACCGCCGGCACCCATGCTGTCCTCCTGAAGGGGAACTGTATTTTTCCGGTCCCGTAGAAAGTTCAGGCAGACATTGGCGCTTATCCGGCACAGCCAGGGCCGGATCGGCAGATCCGGACGGATCCTGTCAAAGGAAGAATACAGACGGATATAGGTCTCCTGCACCAGATCCAGGGCATCCTCCCGGGATCCGGTGTAGCGGTAACAGATGGAATAGACCGTTCTTCCATAGGTTTCGCACAACAGGGTAAACCCGGCCTGCCGGTTTTTTTTCCATTCCTTCCGGATTCCCTCATCTGCAGTCATACCCTTTCCTCCCTGCTTCCTTACCAGTATATACACGGTTACCGGCCAAAAAGTTTCACTTCCTGCAAAATTATTTTCAGGGAACCCCACAAAAAAACTGCCGGGAATCCGGCAGTTTTAACTCTATTGTCCCAGAAAAGAGAAATGCATGTAGTCCCGGCGGGAGCGCCAGGCGTCCCCTCCCCAGGAAAAGCCGTATTTCCTGAAAGCCCGTACCACATCCCCATCTGCAGGGATGGAATAGGGGTTTTCTCCCGGCTTCCAGAAGGAGCCGGCCTGAATGGCTCCGGTGGAGGAAATCATATAATTTTCATTGTAGTTGAGATCGATGGCCAGTCCCCAACGGTGCTCTGAGGTGGTGCTGGAACGCCAGGCGTATCCCCCCAGATCCTTAATGGGAAATTTCTCCGGACCATTATGAATCTCCCGGAAAATCTCCAGTACCGTTCCGGCCAGGGCCTTGTGGATGGTCAGGGATTTTTCCGAGGAAACCTTCTGTCCGGAACTGCTCAGGGTCCAGACCGGTACCCGGATGGTCACCATGTGCTTTATGGCCTCGGAAGCGCTCTGGTAGCGGGGGGCCGTGGCAGAACCGAAAATTGCAGCGTACTTCACCGGGTTGTTTCCCAGCTGCACCATGGGATCTGAAGTGCTTCTGGTGGTTTCCCCTCCCCGGCTGGCGGTGCTTACCGCTCCGTCATGCCGGTAAGGAACGCTGAGGCGTCCTGCCAGATAAAGGACCCGCTCCATGGTCTGGCTGCTGACCGGAGTTCCGCCCCGGCCGGATACCGCCTTCAGGGCCATGGTCAGGGCCTGGGCCCGGCTGGTGGTGCCCCGGGGCTCCAGAAGACCGCCTCCGGTTCCGCTGATCACGTCCATCCCCACCAGTCTCCCGGCAGCGTACTGTGCCCAGGAACTGACCTGGTATCCGTCCCGGAATTCATCCAGGGCGGCTCCGACGGCCGATCCGCTCACCTGTGGCGCCTTCATCCCATCCAGCAGCCGGGAGATCATGACGAACAGTTCTTCCCGTCGGATGGGCTGATCCGCCTGAAAGGTTCCATCAGGATACCCGGAAATAAGGCCCAGGGCAGCCGCCAGTTCCCCGTAAACACCGGGCCGGTCTGTAAAGGCACTTTCCTTTATGCCGTCCGGCAGAACTCCTCCGGCGCTGACGAATCCCCGGACCACGATCTCGGCGAACTCTCCCCGGGTTACCGGGGCGTCCAGGGGCCGGGAATCAAAACTGTCCGGGATCAGGTGCCAGCTGTCCACTTCCCCCAACAGGCCGGAAAACCAGCCGGGCACCCCGCTGTAGGCCAGGGCAGCCCCGGCCGGCAGGATAAAGGTGAACATCAGGCTCAGAATCAGTATGGTCCGCAGGGGTCGTTTCTTACAGTACATAGGGCCTCCCGTCAGGAAATCGGATTTGGTGATCTATTTTACCACAGGATCCTGTCCCGGTCACCCCCCGTATACCTGGGGAATCACCAGCCGGTCCTCCAGCGACAGGGACTCCGCCACCTCAGCGCCCGGCCGTTCCGGCAGTTCCAGGGGCGGAGGTATAAGATCGGTATATTCCACCTTTTTCAGCAGATGAGGGATGCAGTTAAGCCGGGCATGTTTCTTGATATCCGCCGGCACACAGTACCAGGGGGCTTCCGGGATGTCTGTGTGTTCAAACATCGCTTCCGCCGCCCGGGTATAGTCCTCCCAGCGGGCCCTGGCCTCCAGGTCCATGGGGCTCAGTTTCCACCGTTTTCCTGGATCCTCGGCCCGCTGATGAAAACGGCGCTCCTGCTCCCGGTCAGAGATGGCAAACCAGTACTTGATCAGTACAATTCCCGAACGGATCAGCATCCTCTCAAACTCCGGACAGGACCGGAGGAACTCCTGGTACTCCTCCTCCGTGCAAAATCCCATCACCTTTTCCACCCCGGCCCGGTTGTACCAGCTGCGGTCGAACAGAACCATCTCCCCGGCTGCCGGCAGGCGGCTCACATACCGCTGGAAATACCACTGGGTTTTTTCCCGGTCTGTGGGAACCGGCAATGCCTCAACCCGGCAGATCCGGGGGTTCATCCGGGCGGTAATCCTCTTGATCACCCCACCTTTTCCCGCTGCGTCCCGGCCCTCGAAGATCACCACAACCCGAAGGCCCTTCTGTTTCACCCATTCCTGCAGCTTCACCAGCTCCATCTGGAGCCGCAGCAGTTCCTTCTCATAATAACTGTTGCGGATCTTCAGGATGGTTCTGCCGTCCTGCTCCACCTCTTTGTACTGCCCCGGGTCCCAGGACACTTCTTCCTTCATATTCCGGTTCATGATTCCTCCAGGAAACTTCCCTAAGACAGGTTCTGTGAAAACTGCACCCGGTATCCGTCAGGATCCCGGACATAGAAGAAGCGGATATGGGGTCCCGGCTGAATGGGTCCCTTTTCCACAGGTATCCCGGCTTTCCCCACAGTTTCCAGCATATTGTCCAGGGACTCCACCTGAAAGCCCAGGGTGAACCCCTCCTTATTTCCCGGAACCGGCCGGTCCTGCCCAACGATCAGTTCCAGCAGGGTATCCCCCTGACCCAGAAAACAGATTTCCTCCCCTGGAGCCGGCTCAAACCGTCTGGCCACCGGCAGACCGCACATATCCCGGTAAAACCCAAGACTTCTTTCCATATCCTCCACCACCAGGGTGGCCCAGCAGAATTTCATGGTTCATCCTCCATTTCCGGCCCCTCCGGGGCCACACCATAGTACTAACCCTATCTGACTTCAGACGACCCTCCCGGGTCCATTTTCCGGGGATTCTTCCTGTCGTTTCCCTTGTTTCTCTGTTCCTGAACCCGCCAGGCGGTTATCTCCCGGATCAGGTCCAGGGGGACCGGACGGTCCAGAGGAAACCGGACGGAGCCTTTTCCACCGGGCCAGGATGACAGTTCCTCCCGGAATCTCTCCAGGGCCTCCGGCCCCGGATAGAACCCGATGTGTCCCTCATAGCCGGCATAATGGACCAGATTTCCGTTCAGAAGAAATGTGGGAATCCCGTAGCGGATATCCTCAGTGGCTTCCGGAGCCTCACTGCGGATCAGGGCCCGGATCTCCTTAAGAATCTCCCGGGTCTGCGGCGGCGCACTGCCGATCCATTCCGTCACCACATCTGTGTCTGTACCCATACTCCACCTCCCTGTTCCTGAATTCGCAGCCCGGCCGGAAAAGTCCTTCACGAAAAAAAGAATTGCCGCAGATTTCTCTGCGGCAGAACCTCTTATTCTGTTATCATCTGCTCCACGGCAGCCAGCAGCATCCTGGCACAGCCAGGCCTGTTCCGGTCATAATAGGCAGTGAACCGTTCGTCCTCCACGTACATCCGGGCCACACCCAGATGGGCCTCCGGAGACCAGGATCCCCAGGACATGCGGAGCCATTGCCTGTGCAGACCGGCAGCCCTCTGGGCGGCCTCTCCGGCAGGATCCCCGCTTTCCACAGCCTCCTCCAGGGCACTGAGAATCTGTGCCTCCAGAGAGGTAAACTTCTCATACTGCTCCGGGGTCATCCCAAGCAGGGTCCGGTTGGATTTCTCCACCGCCTCCTCACCGTATTTTTCCCGGATTTCCTCCCCGAATTTTCTTTCGTTTTCCTCCACCATCTGTTTTTTAAAACCTTCAAATTTTTCCCGGTCGCTCATGGCGTCTCCTCCTTTTTCCTCTTCAATGCTTCTTTCCACGTTCCGGATCAGAATGTCCAGCTGTCTTCTTTTTTCCAGAAGTTTCTCCCTGTGCCCTGAAAGAGCAAGGCTCCGGTCGAAATCCGGACTGTCCAGCAGACTGCGGATGGTTTCCAGTTCCAGTCCCAGTTCCCGATAAAACAGGATGATCTGCAGACGGTTCACCTGAGAAGATCCGTAAATCCGGTATCCGGTGCTGCTGATCCTCTCCGGGTCCAGCAACCCGATCTCATGGTAATAGCGCAGGGTTCTGGTACTGACTCCGGCCATCCTGGCCAGTTTCCGTATGGTATATTCCACGGATTCACCTCCCATGAACATATCTTAAACCTTTACGTAACGTGAAGGTCAAGAGGAAAAAGAAAAAAACCGGCCAGGCCGGTTTTCAGTCCTCCACCACAACTTCCAGTCCCGGCACCTGCCGGGAGGCTTCCCGGAAGGTATCCAGCAGGCGATCCCCATAGTCCCCCAGGGAAGCCTGCAGGGCATCCGGATGCCGGATAACAATCCGGCAGGGAATCCTCAGGGTAGTCAGCTGATCCCAGAGGGCATCCAGGTTGTTTCCGTAGTAGTCAGGAAAATACAGTTTTCGCTTCAGATAGGCATGGGCCTCCTGGCGGCTGGTCATTCTCAGTCCGTTGAGACGGTATTCCTCCATGGCATTTACTCCCAGTACATCTGTACAAAGGACCCGTAGTGGTCTTCCGTGTACCAGATCATCCCGTCACTGGAGTACACCAGCCGGTCTTCTCCCCGGAAGCCCCCCTCATAGTCCACATCACACTCGTAGAATATCCGGCCGGTAGCCTCCGGCAGGAGGCCTTCCCGGTTTCCGAACCGGTCCCCCCCAATGCTCATCCCGGGAGCCACCTCCCACAGATTCCCTTCTGCCGGATCCCATCCCAGTTCCCGGGCCTCCTCCTTGGTGAGATAATTGGGAGGCAGTTCACCATACAGATGAAGGTACTCCGCCACATGCTCCCTGTCCCCATAATCCGTCCCCCGGACCACCGGGGCCTGTACCGGTTCACCGGAAGGCCCCGGGCTCTCCGGCAGGCCCTCTCCCATCTGCCACTGCAGCAGGGCGGCCAGCAGAATCAGCAGAACAACCCCCAGTTTCAGGGCCAGTTTCTTTCCGGCAGGTCTCATCATGGTCAGTATCCTTTCCCGGCTGTCCCGGCCAGGCTCCACTGTTCCCGGTTTTCCCGGAGCATCTTCACAAAATGCCGGGCAAGACCCGGATCAAACTGTGTGCCGGCACAGTTCAGAATTTCCTGCAGGGCATATTCCCGGCTCAGGGCTCCCCGGTAGGGTCTCTGGCTGGTCATGGCATCATAGGCGTCCACCAGGCTGAGAATCCGGCTGGCCAGGGGTATTTCTTCCCCTTTCAGTCCGTCCGGATAGCCTTTCCCGTCCCAACGCTCATGATGATGGCGTACTGCCCGGGCAATTTCCTCCATATTGTCCACATGCTCAAGAGCATTGGCCGCATGAACCGGATGGAGACGGATCTGACCGAACTCCTCCCGGGTCAGGGGCTCCGGCTTATTCAGGATATCCCGGGGCACCAGGGTCTTTCCGAAATCATGGACCAGCCCTGCGTAGTACAGCCGGGTTATTTCCTCTCCGGATAAATCCAGTCTGCTGCCGAAGCGGCGGGCCAGTCTGGCCACTTCCTCGCTGTGGTTGTTGGTATATTCATCGTGGGTGGACAGCAGTTCCAGCATAGCCCGGACGATCCCGCTGGTCATGGTGCTGTGCAGCTGCCGCATCCGTTCTTCACTTTCGGCCAGCACCTGACGGAACCGGCTTTTCTCCGCACTGAACCGGTGAATGCTTTCCAGCCAGGTCTTCAGCTGATACCGGCTGATCTGGGAGGCTCTGTATCCCTCCGGGGGAATGTAGAATGGGTTTTCATGGATCCGGTTTTCCCAAAGGAGAACCGGATGAACCTGAATGATATGAACCAGCAGTTCCTCCGGGAACCGCTTCAGATTATATCGGCACAGGGCAGACACCGGAAGCCGGTCAAACACCTGCTCGTTCAGTTTCCATTCATATTCAACAATCCGTTCCGGACCATCTGCATACTCCAGAATCCGGCTCAGTTCCCCGGTGACAGCCAGTCCGGAAAACCCCTCCGCCACCGCCGCTTCCGCATGATCCGACAGAAACCTCACCATCCGGTCCGGATCAAAGGTTCCCTCCCGGCAGTAGGTGTCCCCGGCGCTTAAAACCAGCAGTTCTCCACTTACGCCTTCATCGGTTTTCAGTTTTTCCAGCAGGTCCAGTACCCGGACGCTGTCAGCATCCCCGGTGATATAAATGCAACGCTCATTTCTTTTAAGTGCGGCATGGATATATGCGGTCAGGGGCTCCACGATCTCACCGCTGTTTTCATAAAGTACCGCCAGGTGATCTCCCGGCCGGATTTCCCCGGTCTGCCGCAGTATGTTCTCCAGTTCCATGGCGCACTCCTTCCAACGATTTATTCCGTAAAAAATAGTGTATGAACTGATTATACCCGGTCGTGATGGAAATGAAAAGCCGACCACTTCCCTATGCCGGGCACAGCCTCCGGAACTCTTATGTCAGACCCCGGTCCCCATCCGGACATCGGGGTACCGGGAGGCAGCGTTCCACCCGCCCCATAAGAGGACGGCAGGAAGAATCCGGGGCACAGGTACCTTCCTCAGATTTCTTAAAGACTGGAGTTGTCAATAATGGTTCAGTCGTAATTACAAGGAAATGGTCTGGAGCCCCGGGAGGGGGCGAATTTCATCAGGCTGCCAGGAGCGTATTG
>JAXGWN010000008.1:0-14272 GCA_040773285.1 Bacillota bacterium | reverse complement strand
GGAATCAGATGGTTCCTGTGTACGTTCCCACCGGCAGCGGCCGGGACGTCCAGCTGATGCCTCTGAATCAGAGCCCCCGCACGGAAGACTACATAAATTTCTCTTTGCCGGTAAAGGAATTTCTTTTTGAACAGAAGGAGCAGCTGTTTGCCTGGGAGAAGACCCAGGACGGGTTTTCTCTGGAAAACCGTGCTGCCCGGGGAACCGGAGAGAAACTTCTGTTTGGAATCCGATCCTGCGACACTTACGGGATTGCGTACATGGATCATTTCTATCTGCAGGAGTTTCCCGATGACAACTATCAGGCCCGCCGGGACAAATCCTATATTGTGGCAGTGAACTGCCTTAAATCCGGACCTCTGTGTTTCTGTACTTCCCAGGGGACCGGCGTATTCTCCCAGAAAGGGCATGACCTGGCAATTACAGAACTGGATGACTGCTATCTGGTGGAGGTGGCCACGGAGAAGGGGCAGAGACTTCTGGGCTGGGCCGGAGATCTGATCACCAAAGGGTCCCTGTCACTGATGGATAAGAAGAACGAACTGCGGGTACGGGTGGAGGAAGCCTTTCAGGTGAAGATGGATCTAACGAATCTGCACCAGGAAATGGCCCTGACCTTCGATGCGGACTTCTGGGTGGATGAGGCCCATGCCTGCATCAGCTGTTCCGGTTGTACCAATGTCTGCCCCACCTGCACCTGCTTCAATGTGGTGGAGGAAAACTCCAGTCCGGAAAAGGGTTGCCGGGTCCGGTACTGGGATTCCTGCCAGAACGCCCATTTTACCAGGAACGCCGGAGACCACAACCCCCGGGATGCTGTGTCCAGAACCAGATACCGGGTATATGACAAACTGAAGTATATTGAGGAGCGTTTCGGTTATAAGGGATGCACCGGTTGCGGCCGCTGCATCGACGTTTGCCCCACTTCCATTGACATCATTAAGATCATCGGGAAGATCCAGGAAGCGGCAAAGAATCCGGAACTGAAGGCCTTGGATCACCAGGTGGCCAAAATCCGCTATGAGATCAGCAGTCATGATGTGGACCAGCGCAAGGGTCTTTATGTGCCTGACGTGGCCACCATTACCCGCATCGAAGATGAAACCCCGGACATCAAGCGCTTTTTCATTGAGTACGATGACAAGGAACTGCACAAAAACTACCAGTTTAAAGGACAGTTTTTTGAGATCACCCTGTTTGGTGTGGGGGAAATTGCCATCAGCATCCCCTTTGGCCCCTCCCAGAGAGACCATTTTGATTTCTGTGTGAAAAAGGCCGGCCGGGTCACCAACAGACTTCACGAGATGAAGGTGGGGGACAAAGTCGGTCTGAGAGGACCTTTCGGAAAGGCATTTCCTTATGAGGAAATTCTGGGCCGGGACATCCTGATCGTCGGTTCCGGTGTGGGACTGGCGCCTGTACGCACCATGATTGTACAGATCATGGAAAACCGGGAAAAATTTGGCCGGGTTGTGATCATGGCCAGTGCCCTTACCTACGATGGACTGGTCTACAAAGAGGATCTGGAGGAATGGTCAAAAACTGAAGGGGTGGAGATCTTCTATTCCCTGAAGGAAGAGGCCGACAAGGTGGACGCCTATACCGGCTACATCAACGATCTTCTGCCGGGCCTGAATCTGGACTGGAAGAATACAACGGCTGTGATCTGTGCCTCTCCCCGTCGGATCAAGGCGGTATCCAAAGACCTGCTGGGTCTGGGAATGAGGGGAACCGATATCCTGACCACTCTGGAGACCCACATGCGCTGCGGATCCGGAAAATGCGGACACTGCAAAGTGGGTTCCCATTACATGTGTGTGGACGGACCTGTGTTCAATTACGAGGAAATGCTGCTGCTTCCCCCTGAGTTTTAATACCAGAAGCGCCCCGATGGGGCGCTTTTTTTACCGGTGGCAGGCCTTATGGTGTACAATATAGGCAATCGGAACACAGGACTGGAGGTAGCCATGGCAGCAGTAATCAGCCTTATCAACCATAGAAATATTTCCACTTTAATTCACATGAAACTCTTTAATCCGGATACCCTGCATATTTTTCATTCCGGAAATCAGGAGGACCGTCAGGACCTGGAGGACCTGAAGGAATTCATGAACCTTTCCTATCCCCAGGTGAGGATTTTTGCCCACCGGGTGGATATGTATGACTGTGAGAAACTGGGGAAAGTGACCCGCTCCATACTGACGAGGGATCCGGACCTGATGTTTGACCTTTCCAACGGAAATCCTGTGGCTGCCATGCTGCTGAGACAGATTGCCGCCAACCTGAAACTGAAGGTATTTGTGTTTTCGGAACGGGATGACCGGGCGGCTCTTATTAAGAATGGAAACTGCAGTGAAGTGGATCTGCAGTCGGTGGATCTGGAGATTGCAGATTTCATCAAAAGTGGGGGAGGGGACGTATTCAGTTCTTCCACTTCAATTTACGAGAGCCCGGAAATTGAAAAACTTCTTATGTGGCAGATCCAGAATTATTCCACCTGGACCAGGATCAGCAAACTGCTGCGGAGCCGCAACATCATTCAGGGGTCCGGAAACGGATCACAGGACCATGTGGTGGGGATTGACCTGCGGGGCCTCAGTGCCGGTGAGAAAAAACTCATGATCGAGTTTGTATACTTCCTTCATGAGTCCCGGATTGCAAAGATGCGCAGAAAGGGGAAAGAGGGGTTCTCCCTGGATTTCCGCAAACCCGGCTTCAAGCAACTCCTGATGGTCTACGGAAGCTGGCTGGAGGCCATTACCTATCACGCACTGAAGCACCTGCACCTGATGGATGATCTCCGAAGCGGAGTGGTCTTCTACTGGGATGAGAGAATCCGCAAGGTGGCCAATGAGATCGATGTGATGGCGGTATACCGGGGCAGGCTGGTGGCAGTCAGCTGCAAAGATACTTCCAAGTATAATGAGAAGGATCTGAATGAACTGCTGGTGGCGGCCAACGGACTGGGAGGAGAAAACTCCATCAAGATTCTTGTGTCCACCCAATGGCCGGATAAATCACTGGTGAAGGAGCGGGCCAAAGAGATAGGGATTCACCTGGTCCGCTTCGATGGGGACCTGTCCTCTTTCCTGCAGCAACTGAAGAAGATTTTTGATTAAAGAACTGCGGCCCGGATGCTTCCGGGCCGCAGGCTTATTTTCGTACCAGCATCAGGAGTCCCAGGCCGATCAGCACCACGGCCAGCAGCATCTGCATGGTAAACTGGGGAAAGAAATTTTTTATCAGAAGAATTACGCCGGCCCCCATCAGAAGGATGCCAATCTTCCGGTTATCCACCGCCATGCCCTGGGCCGCCGGCTTCCCGTCATAGGGAGGCAGAATGACCCAGCAGACCAGATAGATGAACCCTACGCCGCCGTTCAGCAGCAGGGCCAGGACTCCGGCCAGCCGCAGAAGTACCGGATCCACACCCAGATAGTCGGCAAATCCGCTGAATACTCCTCCTATAACCGGAGAACTTCCTTTGGTAAGTCGTCTTTCCATTGCTCCTCCTAACGTCCGCTTACCCGGCTGGGCATAATGATCCAGGCTACCAGATAAGCGACAATGCCCACTCCGGAAAGGGCCAGAAGGGCCCATAACAGACGGATGATGGTGGGGTCCACGGCAAGGTACTCCGCCACTCCCCCGCAAACTCCTGCAATTTTTTTGTCGGTGTCCGACAGATACAGTCTTTTTTCCATTCTTCTACTCCTCCCTCACAGTAATATCTCCGGCCTCTGTTTCCAGCAAACCGGTGCTGTCCTGGCGGCTGCCGGACAGGTGATCCGGGACCTGCACGGTCCCCATGGATGCTGTTGCGTATATTCGGGCGTCACCAGGATCCGAAAGAGTCAGATCAATATTACCCAGATCCACGTTGGCCTTCAGCCGATCATACGATTCCAGGTACATAGTCAGGTTTCCCATGTTGCACTCTGCTTCGAAACGCCGGACCGATCCCCGGACAGTGGTATTTCCCATGTGAGTCTGCAGGGACAGGTCTCCAAAGTCCCCATCTGCCCGCAGGTTTCCCATGGACAATTCGGCAACAGTGCGTTCTGCCAGGTCATAGGATATGTCCAGATTGCCCATGTCCAGGGATACGTCCAGAAGTTTCAGGGCCTTTGACGGAAGGACCAGAGAGATCTCCAGTTCTTCGGATCCCCTCAGGGGATGACCGGCCCTCACCCGGATAAAAAAGCGGCTGCCATCAGAAGATACGGAAATATCCGGATGGTCTCCCGGAGGGACGTTTCCGGTTACCGTCAGAAGGGCCGGACCGTCCGGACCGGAAAGAACCTTAAGGTTGCCGTACTCCACTTCCAGTTCCAGAACAGAGATTTCCTCCAGGGAAATCTCCTGTTCTTCCCGGAAGGGCACCTGCTCCTCTCCCATCCTAAGCCAGGGAACACGGGGGAAATCGCTCCTGTCAAACGGCCCCTGAAAATATCCGTTGCCTACACCATAGGCGATCAGACCGGTGGCGGCCACTGCAGAAATAAGGAATATGGATAGTGAAATCAGAATCAGTCTGCGCATGGTACACCTCCTAACTTTTCCGGATCAGTTCCATATTTTTATGGAGATATAGAACGGTCAGTTGCCCAAATGCCCGGGTCACCAAAAGTGTGACCAAAACGATAAGCAGGCCCAGGGACCCTACGGCCAGTCCGGTGACCGACCCGGTAATACCGAAATACCCACCCAGCGTGGGCACGCTCAGAATGGTTGCAGCCAGCCCGCCCAGCACCATAACGGCTCCGGTTACCAGGGCAGCCAGCAGCAGGGAAAGAACCACAATGAACGGGACAAAGAGAAAGACGAAATTGAAAAGTCCCAGGGCCAGGGCCGCCAGAATAGCGCGGAAAATATTACCTGGCGAAGAATGCTCCTTAGCCTCCCTTATCCGGTAACCGGCCCGGTACTGCCGGGCCAGGATCCGGGGGTCCCCCAGGGACCGGCTTATCTCCTCTTCGGAGCGGCCGGCTGCCAGGCCCTCCTCAAAGTGCTCCCGGTAATCGGCGGCCATTTCCTCCCGGTCTGTTTCCGGCAGAAAGGAAAATGCCCGGTTGAATTCATCCAGATACTTCTGTCTGTCCATTTTCATTTCCTCCTTCCACCAGCCGGTTCACTGCCCGGGTAAACCGCTTCCATTCATTCTGCAATGACTTTTCCATCTCCACTCCCCGGAGGCTGAGCCGGTAGTACTTCCTGGGGGGGCCTTCACTGGACTCCTGAAGATAGGTGTCCACATAGCCATCATCCTTCAGGCGTTTAAGCAAAGGATATATGGTGCCCTCTGAGATTTTTATTTCTGCGGACAGGGTCTGAACCAGTTCGTACCCATAACAGTTTTTACGGGACAGAATGCTGAGGACGCAAAGTTCAAGAACCCCCTTTTTAAACTGGATGTTCATATGGCCTCCCCCTTTCGAGTACAAGATAACACAAGATACAATACAATGCAAGGTACTGGAGAAAAAAAGTAGCTGGACTCAAAAAAACCCCCATCAGGGGGTTTTGGCGGGAATGTGTGGGAATCGAACCCACCTATGCTAGGATCACTACCATACGACCGGATTTGAAGTCCGGGTAGGCCACCAGGCCTAATCCACTCCCAGACATTCCAATACTCATTATACATAATCTCAGATAATAATCAAAGAATCTTCCGCAGGATATCTCCCAGCACCGGGATGGAGCTGCGGATCTCTTCATTTTCCACCTTGCCGAAGCCCAGCCGAAAATACTTGCTGGGGCGCTGGTTCAGGAAGAAACTGTTGCCGGGCTGCAGGATAATGTTCTGCTCCAGAGCCCGTTGAGCCAGCAGGGAGGAGGACCGGCCCTCCGGGAGGCTGAGCCAGAAGCAGAACCCCCCCTGCGGCGGAATGTAGGTGATTTCTTTAGGAAAATGACTGTCCATCTGTTCGGCCATCAGGTTATAGCGGATCCGGAAACTCCGGACCATATCCTTGAACTCAGTTTCCCATTGGTTTCCCCGAAGATACAGATCCACCACTCTCTGGCTGAGGCCGGAGGTGGAGATATCCGACAGAAATTTCACGGTGCGGATTTTCTGGTTCAGTTCCGGAGGTGTCAGCAGAAAGCCCAGCCGGAGTCCGGGCATAACCAGCTTGGCGATGCTTTTCACATAAATAACCCGGCCGGTTGTGTCCAGCTCTTTGAGGGTCTGCAGATTCTTCCGTCCATAGGAGAACTCACTGACGAAGTCGTCCTCCAGAATATAGAAACCGTATTTCTCCGCAATGGTCAGCAATTGCTGCTTCTTCCGGAGAGACCAGGTGATTCCGGTGGGATTCTGAAAGCAGGGCATGGTATAGAGAAAGCTGATCCTGGTCCGCCGCACCCGCTCCTCCAGACGGTTCAGATCCAGGCCGTCGGCCTGCAGAGGTATCTCCATAATCCTTGCTCCCCGGGCACTGAATGCGGCCAGGGCACCGGGATACAGTGGGCTTTCCACCGCAACCACATCATTGGGATGGACCAGGGTTTTAGTGATAATATCCAGGGCCTGCTGGGAGCCGCTGGTGATGTGGATGTGTTCCGGAAGGGCCTGGATGTTTCTTCGTCTCAGCCATCCGGACAGCGTTTCCCGCAGGGGAAAGTACCCCTGAGAGTCAGGGCAGTCAAAGGCGTAGCCCCCATCTCTTTCCAGGATGCGATCCACCAGTTGCCGGTAGGTCTGGACCGGAAAGAAAACCGGCTCCGGAGAGACTCCGGTATAGTCGGTTTTGGGAGACTCCCCAGGGGTCTGACGGGGAAGATCCAGCAGATATGAGGGCTGCTCCTCCGCCGTGGTAAACAGTTTGCGGCTGGCCACATAGGTGCCGCTGCCGGTCTTGGAATAGGCCAGATGTTCAATCTCCAGTTTCCGGTAGGCGCTGACTACGGTCCCGTTGTTGACCCCCAGCTGC
Organism: Bacillota bacterium; assembly: GCA_040773285.1. Lineage (GTDB taxonomy): Bacteria > Bacillota > TC1 > TC1 > UBA5767 > JAXGWN01. The sequence continues at coordinate 7,334 of JAXGWN010000008.1, read as the reverse complement.
CGGGCCATATTCCGGATGGGGGGAAGTTTGCTGTGCTCCTCCAACTGACCTGATTCAATCATCTCCCGCAGCCGGTCGGCCAGCTGCAGATATAAGGGCTGACGATCTTCCGGGTCTAATTGTATGGATACGGTTACAGGCATTCGTTTTACCCCCTTGAAATCACAACGTTCGTGATAGATAATCTGGTTGAAACAGAGTACAAAAGTATCGATACAATGATTGTACAACAAATTTCTCATCCAGGAAAGAGGAGGAACAGACATGCGGGACAAATCCGTTCACCGGCTGGTGCTGACCGCCGTATTTATTGCTCTTACTACCATTGCCACTATGGTGATTCATGTTCCATTGCCTGCCACCAGCGGCTTTCTCAACTTTGGTGACGTGGTCATTTTTGTATCGGCGATTCTGGCCGGTCCCCAGGTGGCCCTGCTGGCCGGCGGAGTGGGTTCCGCGCTGGCAGACCTGTTTCTGGGGTATGCCTATTACGCGCCGTATACCCTGGTGGTCAAAGGTCTGGAAGGGCTGGTGGCCGGGCTGCTGGCCTGGGGAATGTTCAGGGGCGGAAAGGCCCGTATGATCCGGGGGATTCTTGGCCTGATTCTGGGGGCAGGAGTAATGGTGGCCGGATACTATGTGGCTGGTGGCGTCATGTACGGATTTGAGGTCTCCTGGATGGAGATACCTTACAATCTGCTGCAGGGATACGTCAGCGCAGGAGTAGCCCTGATCCTGGGGCTGATCCTCAGCCGCATTCTGAAAAAGAATTCAACGGAAGAGGAATAGATTCAGACAGACAGGCTGGCAGCCCCGTGATCGCGGGGCTGCCAGCCTGTCTTAAGGCACTTGACGTTTTTTTACCTACAGGGTAACCTTGAAATGGAATTTTCTGCCAAAAATTATGAAATCGAGGTGTGTCATGGTTAAAATTTATACGGAAACAACCTGCGACCTTTCCCTGGAACATCTGAGCAGTCTGGGAGTGGAACCACTGCCCATGAGACTGACTCTGGATGGTGTGGAATATGTGGACCGCTATGGACTGAGCCCTGCTGAATTTTTCTCAATACTGAAAGACGCCAAGGGCGTGCCCACCACTTCCCAGATTACCCCTGCAGCATATATTGAAGTGATGGAACGGGTGAAGGCAGAAGGTGGAGAGGCACTGTTTGTGGTATTTTCCTCTGAACTGTCCGGCACATTCCAGTCCGCGGTACTGGCGGAGAAGGAAGTGAATTATCCTGGGATCCGGATCATTGACTCCAAAGCTGCCAGCGCAGGCCTCGGCCTGATGGTGGATACTCTGGCCCGGATGGCACAGGATGGGGCATCCATGGAGGAACTCTACCGGAAGGCGGAGTGGCTGCGGGATCATATGGAACACCTGGTCGTGGTGGAAAACCTGGAAATGCTGAAACGGGGAGGCAGGATCACTCCGGTGGCTGCTTTTATGGGCGGCGTCATGAACATCAAGCCAATCCTGGAGATGAGAAATGGCAAACTGATCCCCTTTGAGAAAGCCAAGGGCCGCAAAAAAGCCATGCGCAGAATCGTGGACCTGATGGGGGAGCGCTGCCCGGAAATTTCCAGACAGCGGTTCTTTATTGCCCATGGTGACGATCCCCAGGGGGCAGCCGAACTGGATGATATGGTGTTTGAAACCTATGGGATCAGAGCCGCTCTGATCACCGAACTGGGACCGGTGGTCGGAAGCCATACCGGGCCTGGAGTGCTGACTCTGTTTTTCCTTAATGCCTATGAATAAAAAGCACTATGGAAAATGGTTTCTGACCAGGGTCAAAAAAGCTTCGCTGGATTTTGACATGATCAGGGAAAACGACCGGATTGCCGTGGGCATTTCCGGCGGTAAAGACAGTTCCGCCCTGTTGTTTATTTTTCATCTGCTGAAATACCATTTGCCTTTCGATTTTCAGGTGGTCCCCATCTATGTGGATCTGGGGTTCGGAATGGACCTGGAACCCTTGGAGACCTTCTGCCGGGATCTGGGCTTTGAACTGATCACCGTCCCAACGGATATCCGGGAGGTGGTTTTTGAAGCCAGACAGGAAAAGAACCCCTGCTCCCTTTGCGCAAAAATGCGCAAAGGGGCCCTGATCACCCGGGCCAAGGAGATGAACTGCAACAAGGTGGCCATGGGACACCATCTGGACGACGCCATAGAGACATTCTTTCTGAACCTCTTTTACGCAGGCAAGCTGGGATCTTTTTCTCCCAGCATCTACCTGGACCGTATGGACATCACCCTGATCCGCCCCATGATCTATCTGTCTGAGGACACCCTGATCTCACTGGTTCGTTCTCACGGGTTTCCGGTGGTTAAAAACCGCTGTCCCATGGACGGTCTGACCAAGCGTCAGGATATCAAGGAGTGGATGAGGGGTCTTACGGACACTTACCCGGATTTTCGGGAGAAGTTCCGCAACGCCCTCAGAAACCCGGATTTGCATGGAATCTGGGTACCCGGACTGACTTTGGGTCAGCCTCCGGAGAGAAAAGAGGGAGAACATGGAACTGGATCTGATGATCCGCAACGGACTTGTATTTGATGGGCTGGGAAATCCTCCCCGCCGTCTGGACGTGGGCATCCGGGGTGACCGGATTGCCTGGATGGGCAGGGGGGGAGACTACACCGCCCGACAGATTCTGCAGGCGGATGGTCTCTTTGTAACCCCTGGCTTTATCGATATGCACAGCCATGGGGATATGCTCTGTTTTATGGATGGGAACATCCGCCGGGCCAAAATCGCCCAGGGGATCACCACGGATCTGTCCGGCCAGTGTGGCATTGGACCCGCCCCAATTCAGCCCGGCATGGAGGCATGGAGGCAGTTTGTGGCTCCGGTGATTGGAAATCCGGGCACTGCCGGCTGGAACTGGCCGGGCTTCGGTGATTTTCTGTGCGAGGCTGAAACCCGGGGGACTCCCCACAACATTTCCTACCTGGTGGCTCATGGAGCGGTCCGGGCTTCGGTTCTGGGTTTGGAATCCGGGATTGCCCGGGGCCGGGATCTGGAAAATATGCAGGAACTTCTGGGACAGTCCCTGGCCCAGGGAGCTTTCGGGATGTCCTTCGGACTGTCCTATCTTCCGGGAATGTTTGCGGATCCCGTGGAAATACAGGCTCTGGCCAACGTGCTGGCTGCCCATGACCGCATACTTATGGTACACATCCGCAGCCATTCCCTGGAGATGAGGGAGGCCGTGGAGGAAATGATTGGAACCGCCCGGAAAACCGGGGTCAGACTGCACATTTCGCATCTTAAGTCCTACCGGAACCGCCGGTACGGACTGGAGGGCAGTGTGTTACGGGAAATGGTGGAAACAGCCGCAAAGGATGTGGACATTACTTTCGATGAGCATCCCTATCTGGCCGGAAGCACCACGCTGTCCCAGCTGCTCCCGCCCTGGGCAAGGGAGGGAGGGGCTCCCGCTATGACCGGAAGAATCCGGGACCGGCAGAGCCGGGACCGGCTGCTTGGGGAACTTTCCGATCCTTGTTTCACGGTTCCCGGCTGGGACAACTACTGGGGGATCGCAGGCTGGGACAGAATTATCATCAGTTCTGTTGAAAAGGACCACAACCGCTGGATGGAAAATCTCAGCCTCCCCGATGTGGCCCAGAGGATGGGGACCAGTGTCCAGGAGGCACTGCTGGACATTCTGGAGGATGAGGGAAGTTCCAGTTGCATGGTGATCCGGGACCTGTTCAGTGACGATGATCTGATTACCCTGATGCAGTCTCCGCTGGCTATGGTGGGTTCCGATGGGATTCCCACCGGAACACCGCACCCCCGGATGTTCGGAACATTCCCGGTTTTTCTCAGAAAACTGGTTAAGGAGCACCGGGCATTGACCTGGGAAGAAGCCATCTTCCGGATCACTGGAAAAAGTGCAGCCAGGCTGGGCCTGCAGCACCGGGGTCTTATACGGGAGGGATACATGGCGGATCTGGTGATCTTCGATCCGGAGACACTGGATGCGCCTGAAGATTACAGCCGGCCGGAAGAGCCTCCCCGGGGAATCCGGGAGGTGGTGGTCAACGGAGTCACTGCCGGATCCGGCACAGAGTCAGGAAGGATTCTGCGGGCACTTCCCGCTGAAAATGGAATGGAGGAATAGTCAATGCAACATACTCTTGTGATGCTGGTTGTGAACCGGCCCACAGTACTGAATCATATTGCCAGCCTGGTGAGCCGCCGGGGCTATAACATCACCAGCATTGCAGCCGGATCCTGTGAGGATCCCCGGATGACCCGTATCACCCTGGTGGTGGACAGCGATCCGGAAGGAATTGTGCAGGTTCAGAAGCAACTGGAAAAGCTTGTGGACACGGTCAGTGTGGCCAACGTGACCGGGATTGAGCCGGTGGTCCGGGAACTGGCACTGATCAAGGTCCGGGCTGATGCCGCTCACCGCTCCGCCATCGTGGACATTGCCACCATCTTCCGGGCGAAAATTGAGGATGTGCACCGGGAATCAATGGTGCTGGAACTTTCCGGAACCCCGGAAAAAATAAACGCCCTGATTCTTCTTCTGGAAGACCAGGGCATCATCGAGATTACCCGGACCGGTCTGGTGGCCATGGCCCGGGGGGAAGAGAACTCTCTGGACTGATGATTCTGATGAAACGGATTCAGAAAGACGCTTCGGCGTCTTTTTGTTTTTCCGGCAGAAAACCCCAATAGAAGGCCGGCATCCGGGATTGTTGCCGGGCCGGACTGATCCGGCCGGGAACGGCGATTTCCCGGAAAAATGTCCTCCAGAGGGGGACCCAGGGATCCGGAACGGGTTTGTGTGCATCCAGGTCGGCCAGGTCCGGGCCGGTAACCAGGATCCAATGGGAGTCTCCACAGAAGGCGGCCTTATGCCGCAGCCGGTCGTGGAGGATAAATCTCTCCCGGGGCATCCGGCCCATGAAATATGAGGGCAGGGTGGCCAGAAGATCGTAGCGGGACTCATACGGAGCATACAGTATGCCCTGAATCTCCTGAAAACGGATCAGCCCCAACAGGCGGTGCCGTTCACACCGGACAGCCCGGCTCTGCCGGATGAGCCGCCGGATCAGGGGATTGTTGAGGTTTCCCAGCTGCTCCACTCCTTCCCTGAGCCCCCGGTTCCAGTACTGCAGTATGTCCGCCGCAGTATCGGGCTCCCCGGCCAGAAATGCGAATCCGGGAACCCGAAGATGTCTGGTTCCCAGTTTCCGGGCAAGATTCTTGGCTTCCTCAGTTGCCTGGGACTCCCGGGTGGGAATATCCTGAAGTTCAGTGAACAGGGACAGCTGCAGGGAGTCTCTACTCAACACCTGATCCGGAATTCCACAGGTGTTTACAGCACTCTGGCAGCATAGAAGTCCGTTCCAGGTTCCATCATAAAGGAAAATCATAGAAAATCTCCTTATACCTTAAGATTTCAAATTCAATCTACTTATATCTGCATATTCCGTAGAGGATTCATGTTATGATCCATCTGAATTCCGGTCTTCCGGAAGGAAAGGATGGAACAATATGAGAAACAGCAATACTTTTTATCTGGCATTCTCGGTAATCTGCATGGTGCTGAACCTGGTTCTGGGAACCCTGGTTTCCTGGCTGCAAATCCCACTGATTTTCCTGGATACCATGGGAACCATGGTGGCGGCTGTTGCCCTGGGCCCCTTCTGGGGTGCCCTGGTTGGACTGGCCACCAATGTCCTGCTGGGAGTCCTCACGAACCCGGTGGATATCCCATTTGCCCTGGTGAATATGACCATCGGTCTGGTTACCGGTCTGATGGCCCGCCGCTTCGGATACAGTTTTCGTGTGGCGCTGACCACCGGTTTCATTCTGGCCGTTGTGGCTCCCCTGATCGGAACTCCCATCGTGGTCTGGGTGTATGGTGGGCTGACCGGCAGTGCCACAGACTTTTTCACCGGATGGCTGCTGGCCTCAGGACAGAAGATTTTCGCTGCTGCATTTCTTCCCAGGATCGCAGGGAATCTGGTGGATAAGGTGGCCAGTGCCCTGTTTGCCTGGGCAATTCTGAACCGGATGCCTGCCGAAATCCGGCAGAGGTTCCCTGGCAATGAAGCGTAGCGGAAGAGTGCTGCTGGTGGCCCACTGCGTTCTCAACCAGAACGCGGTGGTGTGTCCTTTGGCCAGGGCATCAGGAGCATTTCCGGAAATCCTGATGCTGCTGGCCGGTTCCGGACTGGGCCTGGTGCAGTTGCCCTGTCCGGAAACCCTCTGGCTGGGCGGAGCCCGCAGCCCCATGAGTTATGAGGAGTACAACTGCACGGAATATGTACAGCTGAACCGGCAGCTGGCCAGGGACGTGAACGGATTTCTCGAAAAAATGGCTGCCAGTGGTACGGTTCCTGTGGGGATTGTTGGTGTTGGATCAAGTCCCACCTGCAGCATGGGAGGAAAACGGGGACACCTGATGGAGGCCATTGCAGAAACGGTTCTGCCTCCCGGGGTGCCCTGGCTGGACATCCCGGAGAACTATGGTGACCCTGCGGTCAACGGGCGGTTTGCTGAACGGTTTAAGGGCTGGATTGCTTCCCTTTCGGAAGGGGAAGCCAGATCCCAAAGTGACATCTGCTGTCCCGGGGACGGCGACGAAAGATAATTGCGCAGCACCTCGGGATCGGAGTAATGGAGTCCGTAGTAGCGGCCTGAGACTGTAATGAAATGGCAGGCCCGTTTCAGTACTACCCCAAGTTCTTTTAAGGCCTCGTAGGACAGAGGACCGAAGCGGCGGGCCTGGATGATATTTCTCATGCTGCGGGGCCCGATGCCGGGAACCCGCAGCAGGGTTTCCGGAGGAGCCCGGTTTACTTCCACTGGGAAGTCTGAAGCCCGGCTGACAGCCCACTGGGTTTTGGGATCCAGTTTCAGAGACAGATTTTCACCGGGATGGATCAGTTCCGCCGGAGTAAATCCGTAGAACCGCAGCAGCCAGTCCGCCTGATAGAGCCTGTGTTCGCGCAGCAAAGGAGGCTTTGTCCCGAGGGCGGGCAGCAGAGAGCTTTCCACGGCCGGCACGTAAGCGGAGAAGAACACGCGCTTCAAGCTGTATTTCCTGTAAAGCGCTTCGGTAAGGTTAAGTATCTTTAAGTCGTTCTCGCCTGACGCGCCCACTATCATCTGAGTGCTCGGGCCCGCAGGGGCGAATCTGGGCTCATTTTTATAGGGAACGAGCGCTTTTGAATCTTCTATGCGCTCTTTTATGAATCCCATAGGGGCGAGTATCGACTGTTTCGTCTTTTCGGGAGCGAGCAGCGTAAGGCTCTCCTGCGAGGGAAGCTCTATGTTGACGCTCATCCTGTC
>JAXGWN010000007.1:0-14316 GCA_040773285.1 Bacillota bacterium | reverse complement strand
GGTTGCCTGGGGAGCGGTGTTGTCCAGATTGCCCAGATCCAACGTAACAGTCAGTTCTGTTGAAGCTCCATCAACTGCTACAACCCCTGCAAATTTCTGAACCGTCAGCTTCACTGAATATACCGTGTTGGGAGACAGGTTCACTGGAGTGAACATAACTGAAGTCCCAGTCAGACTTAGAATCTGGCTTTCATTAATCCCTCCCCCGGTAATGTTCAGAAGCGCAGCCCAGGTCTCCCCTTCACCGGCTTCCGGTGTTACAGCATTCAGACCGAACTGAAACTGAGTGCTGTTCACATAGGGTAGCGTTACATTTGTTTCTCCGGTTCCTTTGGTGGTGCCGTTCAGCACATAGCCGGTGATTGAAGGCTGGGCTTCAGCAGGTACCGCAAGAGCCGGCATTCCGGGGATACCGGCCAGGAAAAGCACCAGCAGCACCAGGGTGCCCCATCGGAGGGCACGGTTTTTCGTTTTCATCCTGATCCCTTCTTTTCTTTGAGATATGCGGTCGGATCCGCGGTCTTTCAGTCTATGGACGCTGGTGGTTTCCCGGTGTTCCCCGGAAACCGGCCGGATGGAAAAAATAATGGCGGGGGCATCAGGGATGCCGGCCCGCCAGGGTGGTCCTCACTGGGCGGTCCAGCCGCCATCGATGGTAAGTTCAGAGCCGGTGACGAAGAGGGATTCGTCCGAGGCCAGATACAGGTCCGCATAGGCAATATCCATGGGGCGTCCAATGTATCCGATAGGATGCAGGGCCCCTACTTTCTTGAAATATTCATCCGGAGGCAGTCCGGAATCGGCAGCCTCCTTCTCGGTCAGATCCGTGTGGACGTAACCGGGATGGACGGAGTTCACCCGGATGCGGTAACGCTTTTCTCCGCAGTGAAGGGCCGCTGACTTGGTCAGAATGGTTACTGCCCCTTTGGAGGCGCAATAGGCGGCAAGCCCGGCCTCCCCGATCTGTCCGTCAATGGAGGAACGGTTCACGATGGAGCAGTTCTCCCCGTTTTCCTTCATCACCCGGATGCCGTGTCTGGTGCCCAGGAACACCCCTGTTGAATTGATGGACATCAGCCAGTTCCATTCCTCCAGGCTGGTTTCCTCAATATTTTTTCCCAGGGATACCCCAGCATTGTTCACCAGAATGTTCAGTTTTCCATATTTCTCAAGAATCTGTTCCATGGCTCCCATCCAGTCAGACTCACTGGATACATCCAGATGGATAAACATGGCTTCCCCGCCATTTTCACGGATCTCGGAGGCCAGTTTCTCCCCGGCATCATCGTTTATGTCCCCGATCACCACTTTGGCCCCTTCGGAGGCAAACAGAGATGAATCGGCAGCCCCGATGCCCAGGGCCCCTCCGCTGATCAGGGCTATTTTGTTTTCAAGTCTTCCCATTTTTCTCCTCCTGTCAGCTGGGGATACCGGGCCCTCTCCCCCCCGATCAGGGGCGGACGGCGCCGGATGCAGGTCACATGGGCCTCCCCCAGGCTCCGTATTCCGGTTCTCACCGGGATACCCACCGGACGGATGTGCATCCCGATAAACGTATCTCCAATGTCTATGCCGGCATCGGCCTGGATGGACTCCACCACCACCGGGCGGTCAAACCGGCTCATGGCATCGGTGGCCATGGCCCCCCCTGCCTTCAGGTGAGGCAGCACCATCACTTCCTTCAGGCCGTACAGCCGGGCACAGGAATCCTCCACAACCAGTGCCCTGTTCAGATGCTCACAGCACTGAACCGCCAGAAAGACTCCCCTCTGCTCCAGCAGCGGGTGGATCTCCCGGAAAATGACCGAGGCAATCTCCGGACTGGATCCCTTCCCGATGGTCTGTCCGGCAATTTCACTGCTGCTGCAGCCAAGAACCATGATCTGGTCCTCCCGGAGAGGGGCCCGGGCCAGGAATTCCTCCATCAGCTGGCGGGCCTGACCGGCCAGAATGCTCATTTCAGTCAATGGACTTCATTCCTTTCCAGAAACCGCCTGTCCAGGGTATCCCGCATAGCAAACAGCATGACGGCTGCCAGCAGGGAGGACAGGGAAAACAGCCGGATTACCGAAGACAGATTCCAGGTGGCCGCCAGCCATCCCCCAATCACCGGGGAAAGAAAGGCAGCCAGGGATCCCATGGCAAACACCATTCCATAGATCAGAGCCACCTGCCGGGGGGTCACTCCGGTGAACTCCATGGGCATACTGTACAGAGCAGGTGCCCAGGCAGCGTTTCCAAAGCCCGCCAGCAGGATCCCGGCCAGAGTCAGGGCCTTAAAGGGGGTCAGAATCAGCCAGGTGCCGACAAAGATCATCAGGTGAAATGGCCAGGTGAACGGCCTTCTCCTGCCGCTTCTTCCCATGATCACCCCGAACAGAAGCCCTCCCACCAGACCGGCCACCGGAAAGATGGATACCCATCCGTTGGCCAGGGGCAGATCCATCCCCCGTTCTGTCATGAAGTAAACCACCAGATAGGAATTGAGAAACTGAAAGCTCCACATATCCCCCATCTCGGCAACCGCCAGTTTCCAGACGTCAGGCCGGGAAAGGACTTCCGCCCATTCTGCCTTCAGAAGACCGGCCCGCTGGGAAAGAGTCTTCGATCCCCGCTCGTGGGACGGTTCCAGGGCCACCGGCTCCCGGCCAAGAATCATCCAGCCGATCAGCACCGGGACCAGAAGCAGTCCCTGAACCAGAAGAACCGGTCTCCAGCTTCCGGTCAGCACGAAGACAAACGGCGAAAAAAAGAACACCGCAAAGGTGGCGATATACGGCAACACTGCCGTCACCATATTCAGCCAGGGTCTTTCCTCCGGAGTGAACCAGGCGGAAACCAGGGAACCGGACACCGGCAGACACAGACTGAACCCGATACCGGTAACCACCCGGAAGAACAGGATTCCGGGGAAGCCTCCCGCCAGGGAGGCTCCCACGGATCCGAGACTGAGCAGCAGTAACGCCATGGAAAATACCGGTTTCACACCCAGCCGCACCACCAGGGTGCCGGCCAGAGTGCCCAGCAGGGCGGCCTGGAGATTCACCACCGACAGAAGAAGTCCTCCCTGTCCCATGGTAAGTCCCAGTTCCTCCATGATGGGTGCCAGTACCGGAGAGGGTCCGAACCAGACCAGATTCTGACCCAGCAGACCCAGCATCATGATGGTGCCGATCATTCGCCGGCCGGTCAGTTTTGAGGCAGGCTCCATAGTACCCTCCTACTGTTTTCAGACTCCAACAGCTCCAAAGGTTTCCGGCAGGGTGGATCCCCCGTCAATAACAATCTGGGTACCCACCAGATAAGTGGACTCATCGGAGCCCAGGAAAGCTACCAGTTCGCCGATCTCGTCCATGGTTCCCAGCCGGCCCAGGGGAACTGCGGCAGCAATGCCGTCCAGCGCCTCCTGGGGATTGTCCGGATTGGACTCAACAGCGATCTGCTGTGCCATAGGGGTAAGAATATACCCCGGGCAGATGGCGTTCACATTAATCCCGTTGGGGGCTCCCTCATAGGCCAGGGCCTTGGTAAATCCCCAGATGGCTGCCTTGGTGGTGGCATAGGCGGTTTCCCCGTGGTCCACCACCATAGGACCGGTCACCGATGACATGTTGATGATTTTTCCGTACTTCTTTTCCACCATGTAGGGATAGACGGCCCGGGCCACATTCCAGACCCCTTTGATGTTCACATCAAAATGGAAATCCCGGTCCTCATCGGTCATCTCCATAAAGGGTTTTACCCGGATGACCCCTGCGTTGTTGAACAGGATGTCGATCCGCCCTTCCCTTTCCACGATTTCCCGGGCGGCTGCCGCCGCAGCGGCGCCGTCCCGGACATCAAACACCAGGCTTTCCGCCTCATAGCCCTTCTCCCGCATTGCTGCAGCAGCATCATGGACTTTGGAGGAAATGTCGGTGAGGTACACCTTGGCCCCATGCCGGGCCAGACCGCAGGCTCCTCCGTATCCGTTTCCCATGGCGGCTCCGGTAACCACGGCAATTTTACCGTCCAGTTTCCGGTGGCTGTGCAGGCGGTTTCTTATTTCTGCACTGCTGCCTGTGGCAAATGCGATACGGCTGTCCGTTGTACTCATTATGAGACCTCCTGTGTCTTCAGACTAGAATTCCTTCTCTACGAATTCTCCAGCTTTTTCGTCGCTGGGGCAGATCATCCAGACCGGATCTTTTCTCCAGCGGAAGATGGCCATGAACAGGTACAGAGCGGCTCCCACCAGCATGTACACGATCAGGGCTCTCCAGGCACCGGCCGGCTGACCGAAAGCGGTACCCACCATAATCACGATACAGATAATCAGGGTGATTACCCGGAAGACCTGGCCTCCAGGGAATTTATAGGGGCGATCCCATTCCGGATGGACAATAGCCAGCCGGATGGCGGAAATGGTGGTGATCCCGTAGGCAACCGCACAGGCAAACGCCATCAGGGAATAGAAGTTGGCCAGGAACCCTGCATCGGAGAACAGCAGCTGTACAATGGCCACGCCCAGAATCAGCAGATTGGGCACGATAGGCTGGTCATAGCGATTGGTTTTGGAAAAGATCTTGGGCAGGAAGCCCTGTCTTCCCATGGCATACAGCAGACGGACCCCGGAAATCCAGAAACCGAGAACGCTGGTGCCAATGGTGAAGAGAACGGCAGCAATACCAAAGATCCAGAACCAGCCGGGCACATAGGAGAACTGGGCCTGAATGGTTTTCAGGGAGATAAAGGGGCTCAGGTCCCCGCTGTTGGTCAGGACGGGCCAGGGACGAACAGCCTGCAGGGAGAAGTAGAACAGAGCGTAGATGATACCGCAGGTCACCACGGAACCGATAATGGCTTTTTTCATGTCCGTGATGGGGAAGGTTCCTTCCTCAACCATCTGGGGTACGATTTCAAAACCGAAGAACGGTGTCAGGATCAGGGCGGTACCGATCAGCCAGCCATACCAGTTGGCTCCCCCCTGAGAGGGAACTCCGGCGGCGGTAAGGGTGGTACCCGGAGCCGCAATACCGGAAGCGATAAACGGGGAGAAGTTCCCCATGTCCACGTATTTGCTGGTCAGGAAGATAATGCAGGTAATGAACATTACGATCAGGGAGGAGAACAGCATGAAACTCTGAACCCCACCGGCAATCTGTATATTCAGAAGGCTCAGTGTGCAGTAGAAAGCAAGGGCGATGGCTGCAATCAGGAACAGCTGCCCCAGTGAAATCTCAATACCAAAACTGAAGGCAATCCACTCGATGATCCCCAATACCCCTGCCGGAGGCACAGCCAGCCAGGCGGCCATAATGAGCCAGGCAGACAGGAATCCGAAGTGTTTACTGAGACCGATGGTGTTGTACACCAGCTCGCCGCCGCAGTTGGGCATCATGGTGGCCATCTCACTGTAAATAAAGGCAATAGGAAGAACCAACAGGGTCATCAGAATAAAAGATAAGAACGTGGCCGGTCCACCAACCGACATGAACATCCCGTCCCAGTAACCCAGGAAGGTGTAGATGGCGCCGGTGGCCAAAGCATACACATACAATAGCCGCAGTGATTTTTTCAGCTTGCTGGACTGATCATACCGCGACAATCCATTGGAATCAGACATTGCACAGCCTCCTTTGATCCGGATCCCCGGTCACCCGGGGGTCCCCGCAGCCGGCAGAATTCACTGCCGGAATCCATTAATACAGGTTCTTATGCAGGGCAAAGCCGTTTCGTCTTACGTCAGTCGGAGACCCGGAACATAACGGATTCACCGTATCCCACGGTAACCCTCCGGTACCCCTTCAGTTCCTGATTCAGTTCCTCGTCCCCTGTGTCCACCAGCAGGGGCTGCCCAAACAGGGAATACATCTTGTTCTTGGTGGCCACCACGTAAATGTTATCAAGACCCACTTTGCGGATCACCCGGGGGCTGATCTGCTGATTGCCCCGGCCGAAAAGGTAGCCCTGTCCGCCAATTACAGTCACAATGATTTTGGCCACCGGATATTCCTCCAGATAACGGAGAATATCCGTCTCATTGACATCGTTGGCCAGAACCTCAAAATTATAGACCAGATCCACCCCCAGAAGAGTGTTGTCCAGGCCCAGTTTGTTCATCACCGCCCTTGTGGTGGAACCAGGTCCCATGACGTAAAGAACGTCCTTCTTCAGATTATAGGCCACATACCGGGCCACCAGATCCAGGGCTGCCTCTTCACCGTAGCCCCGGCCACTTTTCAGATTCTGGACCATCCTCTTTTCGTTGGGAACCCTGAGATACCCATACAGTTTTGCACTGAGACGTCCTTCCCGAAAGGCATCCTCGTCGATGTCCATGACTTCGGATTCCTTCAGGTCCTGTACCTTCCCCTGAAGGTATTCAAGCACCAGTTTCCCTGCCGTTTTGGGATTGATGGCATACACCGCGGAATGGATTTTGGTCCCTCCCGGGATCCCCAGAACCGGGATCTCCTCCCCCACGGCATCGTACATGTCCCGGGCGGTGCCATCACCGCCGGCGAACAGGATCAGGTCCACAGGAACGGCCATCAGGTCCCTGGCCGCTTTCTTGGTGTCATCGGGAGTGGTGTGTTCCGGATTGATCTCTCCAAGAACAACAGGCTCAAAGCCGGCAGCCCGCACCTCGTTTTCTCCCATGCAGTGGGGATATGTATAGAATTCCAGCTCCCCCTGATAGTCCTTCAGCTGCCGGATGGCGGTTATGGCCTTGTCGGGGCATTCCGGCTGGGCACCCAGTTCCCGGGCCCTTGCCTGGATGGCTTCTCCGTCGGAACCCTTCAGGCCCACCCGGCCTCCCATGCCGGCTACAGGATTCACAATGATTCCGATTTTCTTGGTCACGCTGGCACATCCTTTACGGTTTCCGGTGATGGTGTCCGGGAGGCCGGAAAGCCCCCGCCTCCCGGACCCAGTGCATTACTTCACTTTAAGATACTTGTCCCCGTGTTTTTTGAGGAAGGCTTTCCAGGTGAGAGCCCATTTGCTGGGATCATCCAGCCACTCCGGATTGGCAATGGCATGAATCGGGCCTTTATGGGGCGCGGTCTTCACCAGATCCGGGTTGGAATAGGCCTCTTCGGCCACTGCCTTCAGGGACAGATAGTACTCTTCAATGTCGGTCTTGGAATAGGTTTCGCAGGGCTCAATGGTCATGGGCTCCGGAATTACCCAGGGATGGTGGGATGCCCAGTACCACGGGATTCCATAGTCTCCCACCCGGCGGTTGATGTCATCGGTGCCGATTCCGGTGTCATTGTATAGTTTTTCCCAGCTGTAACGGACCTGTTCCTGACGGACAATGCCGTTTCCATGGAACGCCTCTCCGCAGCCCTTGATGGAAAGCAGCAGCTTTTCCAGGTAATTGTTGTTCAGTACGGAGATCTCGGCACACTCTCTCAGTCCGTCCGCACCGTGCATCATGGTCCAGGTGTAGGCCCGGAGAATAACACCGGCGGTTCCGAAGTAGGAGCGGACCTTACCAAAACTCTGGGGTCTGTCAAAGTCCAGATAGTATTTGTCCCCATCGAACTCGATGGTGGGCTTGGGCATAAAGGGTACCAAAAACTCCCGGCAGCCAAAGGCGCCGTTGGCCGGGCCCTCACCGCCGTGGGGGGTTCCAAAGGTTTTGTGGACGTTGAAGTGGCACATATCCACTCCGGCTTCCCTGGCCCGAACAACCCCCAGGAATGCGTTGGCGTTGGCCTGGTCGTAGTAGCACAGACCGCCCACTGAATGAACCAGTTCCACGAACTTGTCGATGTTGGGATTGTAGATCCCGATGTCCTCAGGGTTGGTCATGAAGATCCCGGCCAGCCGGTCTCCGGTGTCCTCCACCGCTTTTTTCAGGGCCTCAAAATCGGGAATCCCTTTTTCATCCGGATACAGGGTGATTACGTTGTAACCGGCGGTGTTGGGAGCGGCAGCGTCGCAGGGGTGGGAGAAAATTGTGGTGATGATGGTATCCCTGCGGGAATCGTTTCTGGATGCATGGTACGCTCTCATTACGGAGGCAGCGCAGTATACAGCGTGGTTCCCGCCGCCGGGCTGGAAGCTGAACCGGTCCATTCCGGAAACTTCCTTCATGATCTGCTCAAACTGGTAAAACAGTTCCAGGATCCCCTGCATGGTATCCGGATCCTGATCCGGGTGTACACTGGCAAAGGAATCATGCAGCGACAGCGCCTCGCCCAGGCGGGGATTGTACTTCATGGTACAGGTTCCTTCACTCATATCGTTGCTGAGGTTGGAACCCATGGTTTCCTGGGTCAGATGGATGTAGTGGGCCAGTACGTGCTTCTGATCCACCTCCGGCAGGGGCAGCGGTGCTTTACGTTTTACGTTCTCAGGCAGGGCACCGGCCACATCGCCCACGGCAGCCACGATTTCATCCTCCACTTCAGGAACGTGGATTCCTCTGGTTCCGGGGGTCGACAGTTCATAAATCATGGGCTCGTCCCAGCGGGCCTCATGGAAATTGGTTCTCAGATATGCTTTACTCATCTATCATTCACCCTCCAATATTAGATTTACGGCCGGTTCAGCAGATCTCTTTCAGTGCGGCTGCCAGGGCATCGATGTCTTCCTTGGTCAGCATTTCGGTGACGGCGTATACGGCGCTGTTGCCCGCTGCCGGGAAATCAGCCGATACATCAATTCCGCCGAAAATATTTCTCTCCAGCAGAGCCTTGTTGATATCTTTAACCGTCTTTCCGGTTCCATCGAAGTTCACCAGAAACTCCTTGAAGTTGTATCCATCAACGACTTTCACTCCGCTTATTCCGGAAAGCACTTTCTTGGCGTAGGCAACCCGCTGCATGATTCCTTCCCCAAGATCCTTCATCCCCTGGGGTCCCATCAGAGCCAGGTATACCGCTGCCACCATACCGTGCAGAGCGGCACAGGTTCCAATGAAGTCTTTTCCTTTTTCCCGGGATCCGTAGGAGGTTCTTTCGAAGGCCACCTGTCCGAATCCATATTCCCCTTCCTTCACTGTGGGCAGGACCCCAAACAGCAGGGAAGGATACTCAGCTACAAATTTGTCCTCGTCGTGGGTGGCAATGAATCCCCCCAGACCGCCACCGGCCTGCATATGGATTCCCAGGGGCTGCAGTTCGCCCAGGGCATAGTCGGCACCCAGGTCCCCCGGAGCCTCCAGCACACCCAGGGAAGTGGGGTCCACCCCGATGGACACCAGAGCACCTTTTTCGTGGGCGATGCGGATGATGTCCTCAGACTGGGTTTCAATGAAGCCCAGGTAATTGGGGTTTTCGAAATATACACAGGCCGTCTTGTCGCTTACCTTGGCTGCCAGATCATCCAGATCCAGGCAGTTTTTCGTATAGTCGTATTTGACTTCAACAACCTCAATGTCCGGTTTGCAGTAGTTGGCATTTATTATTTTTCTCTGGGGACTTACCGCCTCAGCCACCAGAACCTGTTTTCTTCCGGTGGTCCGGGAAGCCATCCGGGATACGATGGCAATGGCATTGGCCCAGTCATAGGTGGGGGTGTTGCAGGCTTCAAAACCGGTCAGGTCCCCCAGCATGCTTTCACTTTCAAACAGGATCTGCCACTTCCCATGGTCGGAATAAGTTTCGCCCACATAGGAGGTGAGAATCTCGTCCCGTCCCCCGATGGTGTCACAAACAGCCGGTACGTAGTGGTTCCAGACCCCGCCCCCCAGAAAACTGATGGTATTTTTGCAGTTTCTGTTTTTGCTCAGGATCTCTTCCACGTGTCTTTGCAGCCTTGCCTCGGAGTAAATGGGAGCCGGCAGATTCATTTTCCCTTTGAAACGCAGCCGTTCCGGGATCTCCTTGTAGATGCCTTCTTCGACGCTTTTCATCCCCAGGGCATCCAGCATGGACTGCTTTACCTCTGGCACGGAGTTCGGAATATAAGGATACACAAAATTGCTTTTACCGCTCATTAAGTTTCCCTCCATTTACAATGATTTTGAAACTGTTCTTTGTGTCCCGTTCTTTCGCCCCCCCTTTCCGGGACACCCCGATCTGCAATAGCTGCTGCCCGTTACCGGATATATCCTCCGGATCTCTTCTGCTTCCTGGCCCTGGCCGGAAAACAGGCTCACTGTCGGAATAAGCGTGGCTGTACTTTCGTCGGGGGCTGTATTCTATCTGTGGGCATCCCCCCCCTTTGATGAAAACCGGCGGGCCGGTTGTCAATTCTTAACTGCACAAAAATCCGTAAAAAATACCGGCCAGAAGCCGGAATTTCTGCATATTCTCTGTTAATTTCTGCAAACTGAACCACATTGGTACAGTATTGTCCTGTGCGGCACCCGGCTCACAGCCGTGGAAACGCACTGTCACCCGGAAAGAGGCAGGAAAAATCCGGGCAATGAAGAATAAAGACAGTTAGTGATTTATGTCCGCTTCATCCTTCATTTTATTTTTCTTTCAGACAGATCCGCATCTGCGGATCCAACAGGGGGCCATACAATGCGTCAGTGGGATGTGATCGTCGCCGATGATGAGCGACTGGAGGGGGACTACTTCCGGACAATTTTCCGGGAGGACGCCTTTCATTCCTTCCGTCTCAGTCATGTATTCCGCAATGGTCAGGAGGTTCTTGACTCTCTGGAAAAAGAACCGGCTGATTTTGTGATTCTCGATATCAAGATGCCCAGAAAGGACGGACTGGAGACCGCCCGGATCATCCGGGAAAAGTATCCGGATACCAGAATTATTATCAATACAGCTTATGCAGAATTCGATTTTGCCCAAAAAGCCATCCTGTATGGGGTGGATAGTTTTCTTCTTAAGCCCACCCAGGCCAACAGCATACTGAAGGCTCTCATGCGGCTGGTGCAGGTGGACGATGCACTTCCTCCCTCCCCCCAGCAGCTTTCCAGCCCTGACGTCCGTCTCAACGGCAACAGTTATCCACTGGAGACTGAATCCCTGATCATGTCAGGCATCCGGGATCAGGATCTCAAACTGCTGGGAAACTCTTTCCGGGTCTACACCGGCATCCTGGCCGATCCCCGGAACTTCGGAATGGAAGAAGCCCGGATCTATCTGTTTGAGTTTCTCACCATAACCGCCCGCACCCTGATTGCTGCCGGCTATGACCGTCAGCAGAGTCTGCAGCTGAAAATCACCTATTACTACAGGATCAGTCACCTGATCACCCATCAGGAGATCCGGGAGCTGCTGTGTGCTTTCCTGCAGGATCTGGAGCAGTTTCTGGTGGATAACACCGGCTTCGTCCCCCATCAGTGCTCCGAAATCATCGTAAATTATATTCAGAGAAATTTCCGGGAACCCTTAAGTCTGGGGAATCTGGCAGAGCATTTTCATTTCAGCGTTCCCCATATGTCCCGCCTGATCCACCAGCAGACCGGCATCAGTTTTCCCCGGTTTCTCAACTGGCTGAGAATCCGGGCTGCCGGGGAACTGCTCCATGAATCGGATAAGGAGATCTCCCGGATCGCCCAGGAAGTGGGCTTCCATGATATCAGCCATTTCAACCGGACCTTCCG
This sequence comes from Bacillota bacterium, assembly GCA_040773285.1. GTDB lineage: Bacteria > Bacillota > TC1 > TC1 > UBA5767 > JAXGWN01. The sequence goes on along the minus strand of JAXGWN010000007.1, from coordinate 2,807 downwards.
TCAGTACACCGGGAATACCCCGGGGGATTTCCGGCGTATTCCCTCAGATCAGGCCAGAGTCCTTCTCAACTCACTGGCCCGGGCCCAGGAGGATCAGGATGAGCACCAGGAGTAAACTGCACCGGCTGATCGAACCCAAGGTAATGCTGGACCTTCAGGAAAATTTTGCCCATGCCACAGGGATGGGAGCCGTCTATACCGATGAGAAGGGCACCCACATGAATGAGGGGAGCAATTTTTCCGGATTCTGTAAACACATCCACTGTTCCAAGTGGGGGCTCAACTGCTGCCGGATATCCAACAATTATGCCACCCAGATTGCCATGCAGACCAACCGGCCTTTTATCTATAAGTGCCACGCCGGTCTGGTGGACATCGAGATTCCCATCATTGTAAACGGGGAACTGGTGGGCTCCTTCATGGCCGGCCAGGTCCGCTGTCATGCGGAGGAGTTCCCGGAACTGAAGCAGATGCCTTCTTCCCACAACTGGCTGGACGACCCGGTCTGCCGTGAACTGTACGAACAGACCGAGACACTGTCCCGCAAGCGGATCGAGGCAGCAGCCGAGACTCTGTTCGTATTCGCCAACTACATTGCGGAAAACACTATGCTGTCCGAAATGCAGAACCGGATCAACCGGAAACAGACAGAACTGCTTAACGAGCTGAATTACCGGGCCAAACTGGAAAAACTGCTGAAGATGGCTGAATTCAATGCCCTCCAGGAGCAGATCAACCCCCATTTCTTCTTCAATATTCTCAACAGCGTCAGCCGCCTGATCCATCTGGGTCATCCCGATGAGGCCCAGAAAACCATCGATGTGTTTGCCTCCATGATGCGCTATTCCCTGCAGGGAACCCGGCAGTTTGTCACCCTGGAGAAGGAACTGGACTACATCGAAAAATACCTGTACCTGCAGAACCTGCGGTTCGGCAGCCGGGTCACCTACCGGATCGATGTGGATCCTGACCTGATGACCCTGGAAATTCCATTCTTCTCTCTGCAGCCCTTTGTGGAAAATGCCATCCGCCACGGACTGGAACCCAAAGAAGAAGGCGGGGAGATCCTCATCACCGGCCGGGTCACCAGCAAACTGTACGTGATCACCATCCGGGACGACGGTGTGGGAATGGATGAGGAAACCCTGTCACAACTGCGGGAAACCCTCAGTAAGGCCGACATTCAGATGGACTCCCTTCATTTCGGATTTCTGTCCGCCTATGAAAGGCTCCGGATCCACTTTACCAAGGATTTTTCCCTGGATGTTAATTCCACTCCCGGAGAAGGGACCACCATTCAGCTGGTACTGAAACGGCGCTGATACAACCCTTAAAACAATACGCGGCTGTCCTGAACAGGGACAGCCGCGTATTGTTTTACATCAATGTGATTCAGGAGACCTGACGGGCCTGAATAATACGAAACATAAAGGTGGCGAACTCTGCCCGGGTCAGCTGACCAGCCGGCTGGAAAGTGCCGTCCGGGTACCCTCCGGTGATTTTGCTGTCCGCCAGATTCCGTATGGAAGCAGCAGCCCAGTGGTTATCCTTCACGTCCCGGAAAGCGGGGCTTTCCTGCCGGGGAGCAAGACTGTATGCCCGGTCAAGAATGACCGCCATCTCTGCCCGGGTCAAATTGGCTCCCGGCATGAATTTTCCAGGTTCCTTTCCCACCATCAGGCCCATCTCCGCCACGGTGGCAATGGCCCCGTAAGAGGCACTGCCGGCGGGCACATCAGCAAATCCGGGATCCGGTCTGCCGGCTGTGCTGAGCCCCAGCTCCTTCACCAGCATAATGGCCGCATGTTCTCTGGAAATCTTCCGGTCCGGCTGGAAGGCGCCGTCAAAGTATCCGGAGATGATGCTGCGGTCGTGCAGACCCTCAATGTTGGCCCGGGCCCAGTGGCCGGCCGGAACGTCGGTAAATCTCTGTACCTGGTATCCGGAATCGTATATGGCCTCAATCCCATCCAGCCAGATGTTTCCCGAAGTTTTTCTCTCCTCCCGGGTCTGGGCCAGGTAGATCCGCTCCAGTTTCACCGGATAAGCGGTTCCTGCAGGTATGGAGGCCCGGACGTACTTCCAGCCGTTCCAGGACAGTTCCCCTTCCCCGGTGAAATCTATGGTCACCTGTTTTCCCCGTCCGTCCCGCAGGGTTCCCCGGAGCCAGTTGTTCTGTCCATCCCCGAAAACCCAGGCTCCTATCTCCAGGGGCTTTCCACTGAGGAGACGGGGATAGTCCGCATTGACATACAGGGCAGCCACTCCGGTTTCCCCTGCTTTAGGCACAAAGTTATAGTCCAGCCGGATGGATTTCTGTCCGATCCGTACCGGCGCAGGGGCTGCCGCCATGGCCATGGTTCCGGAGGCCCGGATGGCTGAGGTGTTCCAGCCGGTCAGACTCTCCCCGTCCTGCAGTATCACTGTGGTCTCCGGGGTATAGGCGGGCAACTGGCTGCTGAGCGCCAGAAGGCTGGTGGAAACAGCGCGCTCCACTCCATCGGAGGGCTGGCTCACCATGCCGGTGCTGTCCAGCCCGGGGAGCCGGGCAATCATCACCGTGGAGCCCCCTCCGTCCAGATTGATGGCCCGGTCAGCTCCCAGACCGATCAGATACTGCGCAAACTCCCTGAGAGTCATTCCTGCGGAATAACCGCTCTGGCGTCCATCCACTGTTACCAGAAAGGCCCGCTTTCCATCTTTGCCAAGGGCAATGGCACTGCGGGGATGACGGCTGGCCGCCTGGGAACTGGTTTCCCTCATACTGATGGAGACTTCCCCATCCCGTACCAGCAGGGGACCGCTCT
>JAXGWN010000006.1:0-14729 GCA_040773285.1 Bacillota bacterium | reverse complement strand
TGTCTCCGCCGGCAGGAACCGGGGTCGGGACATCGAAACAGTAGGAACCGGGTTCAGGCATCCGGAGAAAAGGGGCGGAGAATATGAGTAAAGAGGCGAAGAACTCACCGGCTGTATTCCGGGGAGTATTGCTGGCCCTGGTGGTCTTTGTGTTGCTGTTCAGTGGGGTGCGGGGGATTCTGGGAAATCCGGTGGACGCCGGAAACCTGCTGGCCTATGGGGGCTTTTCCCTTCTGACGGGGCTGCTGGCCACCCTGATGATCCGTTTTTCCCTGGGCCTGGCCCTGAAGATTTTCCTGGCCGGCCTGGGAATCGGTTTCGTGGAAATGTACCGGGCCTTCATCCGGGGTATGGGAGGCTGGGGGGACCTGATCGGAGTTCTGTCCCTGATGATCTTTGCGGCTGCCGGATTGGTGCTGGGACTTACGGCCCAGGGTATCCTGGCCCTTTGGCGGCGCCGGAAGCACTGAATTTGTGTAGTGCACAGAATCAGGTATCCCGGACCGGTGGTATACTGGAGAAAAAGGAAGGTGCGTCAATGATTCATATATCGGTAAGTCCCGGCAACTGCCGGTTTGAAACGGAACTGGTGTTTGAAGGGGATAAAAGGCGGAAAGTGACCATCCACGGTATGAGCCGCTGCCCCCATGTGCAGAAACTGCTGGACCTGCTGGAAGAGCAGGGGGAACTGGACGCGCTGAAGGAGGCCACCGGGCGGTATTCCTCCTCCAGTGTATTTGCCCTGGCAGACCGGACTGTGAAACATGTGGCCTGCCCGGTACCCACTGCCATTCTGAAGGGAATCGAGGCGGCAGGAGGCCTCAGCCTGGCCCAGGATGTGGTGATAACCATGGAGAAAGCGGATCCGGAACCCTGATCCTTTCTGTAAGAAAAGTCTTCCCTGAGGGGAGGCTTTTTTTGTGCCACAACCGGAGAAGGAGGGGACCCGTCGTATTTTTCTTTACAGTGAACCGGGAGCGGTGTTAGAATGAGTCATAAGACGTAGGTACGTCTAATGACTGGAGGGTTGGTTGTGGAAACGAAAAAGTGTCATCCCATTGTGGACTTCGGGGAAGAGGTCAGGGTGGCCATATCAGTGGACGGAAGGCCCCTGATGGCCAGGCGGGGAAGGCCCATTGCTGCTGCCCTGATCGAGGAGGGGATCGATGTATTCCGGATCACGGAGAAGACCGGAAGCCCCAGGAGCCTTTTCTGTGGCATCGGGCAGTGCAATGACTGTGTCATGGAGGTAAACGGGATTCCCAATGTCAGGACCTGTGTGACACCTGTGGAGAAGAATATGGTCATCCGGACCCAGGATGGTCTGGGAAGGGTGGGTGATCCGGAGTGAAGACTGCGGAGATTCTGGTAATCGGGGCGGGCCCTGCGGGGCTTGGCGCTGCCATTGAGGCGGCCCGGCTGGGGGCACAGGTGGTATTGCTGGATGAGAACGAAACAGCCGGTGGCCAGCTGTTCAAACAGATTCACAAATTTTTCGGCAGTGCCCGGCACTACGCCGGTGTACGGGGATTCCAGATCGGGGAAGAACTGCTGGAACAGGCGAACAGCCTGGGGGTGGAAGTACTGCTGGATACCCGTGCGGTGGGACTTCTGGACGACGGATCTGTTGCGGTGATGCGGTCCGGGAGTTTTGAAAGGATCGGGGCCAGAAAGATTGTTCTGGCCACCGGTGCCCGGGAAAACGCCATCAGTTTTCCCGGATGGACGCTTCCCGGGGTCATGACTGCCGGTGCTGCCCAGACCTTCAGCAATGTGCATAACACTCTGGTGGGACGCAATATCCTCATGGTGGGAACCGGAAATGTGGGACTCATAGTCTCGTATCAGCTGATGCAGGCCGGAGCCACCATACGGGGCCTGGTGGACGTCCTGCCCCGGGTGTCAGGATATGGGGTCCATGCCGGTAAGATCAAGCGGGCCGGCGTGCCCATCTGGACGTCCCATACGGTGATCGGGGCCCGGGGGGAAAGCCGGGTGGAGGAGGCCACAATTGCTCAGGTGGACGCGCAGTTCAGGCCCATTGCCAATACCCGCCGTACGCTTTGCGTGGATACCATCCTGCTGGCGGTGGGTCTCTCCCCCAGGGTGGAACTGGCCAGAATGGCCGGGTGCCGCCTGACGGTGGAGCCGTCCCTGGGGGGGCATATGCCTTATCACAACGGGGATATGCGCAGCACCATGGAGGACATCTACGTATGCGGAGACCTGGCCGGTGTGGAAGAAGCCAATACGGCCCTGGATGAGGGCCGCCTGGCCGGAATATCGGCAGCCCGGTCCCTGGGATACGGCGGAGGGGATGCGGACGGACTCCGGGAGGAACTGAGTGAAGGCCTATGCCAACTCCGTATGGGGACATTTGGAGAAAAGAGACTGGCCTGCAAGGACCGGATCATGAGGGAGTGGAACTGGTGATGAGTAAAAGTCTTACTGAACTTGGATATATTGAAGTTGAGGATATCAGAAACGACATGAACTATCCGGGCCCGGAGCGGTTCGCCCGGGGACCGGTTGCCATCATTGAATGCCTTCAGGACATTCCCTGCAATCCCTGCCGGGATGCCTGTCCCCATGAGGCCATACTGCTCAGTGGCCTGACCGAACGGCCGCGCCTGGTGGAGGACCGGTGCACCGGCTGCGGACTCTGTATTGCAGCCTGCCCCGGCCAGGCCATCTTTGTGGTGGACCGGAGCGGGGAAGAAGGGCTGGTCACCTTTCCCTATGAGTATCTTCCGTTGCCAGTCAGGGGAATGGGTGTTACTGCCGTGGACCGGGCCGGCCAGCCGGTCTGTGAAGGAGTGGTTACCCGGGTTGTGGATACACAGAAAATGAACCGGACCCGGCTCGTTACCATCCGGGTCCCCCGGGACAAGGTGGACGAGGTGCGGTTTATCCGCATTCCGGGAGAAGGGGAATAATATGGAAAGACAGATGGAAATCATATGCCGCTGCGAGGAAGTCACCCGCGAAGAGATTGAGGATGCGGTTGCCGATGGGAGAAGATCCCTGTCGGGCATCAAAAAGCAGACCCGGGCCGGTATGGGGGCCTGCCAGGGGCGCACCTGCAGCCGGCTGGTCCAGAGGATTCTGGCGGAAAAGGGTGTGTGTGTTCCGGCCGACGCCGGTATTGATACTCCCCGGACACCGGTGGTGCCGGTCCGGATCGGCAGTATTCCTGAAGAGGAGAAGGAACGGGATCATGGAACAGTTTGATGTGATCGTGGTGGGCGGGGGGTATCCGGGGTGCTCCATTGCCTGGCATCTGAGCAGGGCGGGAGTGAAAACCCTGTTGCTGGAAAAAAGTGAGATCTCAGCCGGTGCCTCAGGGGGGAACTTCGGTTGCATTCAGGTGCAGGATGCCAGTCCCGGACTGAGCCTTGAGCTGACCATGCGGAGTTTTAAACGGGTGATGCGGTATGAGGAAGAACTGGATACGGATCTGGAACTGACTCCGCTGGGTTCCCTGATCGGAGCCACCTGTGAGGCGGAGATGGAGGAACTGGAAGCGCTGTACCGGGGAAAAAAGGAAGCAGGTCTGGATATCCACCTCTATGGACCGGAGCAGCTCCAGGTGGCGGAGCCCAATATGCGGGCGGAAAAATTTCTTGGAGCCACCTATTACCGGCAGGGACGGCTCAATCCCTTCAAACTGATGTATGCCTTCCTGCGCAGAGGCCGGGAGCATGGCCTGGCGGTGCGGGAGAACACCAGGGTGGCCAGCCTCCTTCTTGAGGCAGGAGAAGTCCGGGGCGTGGTGCTATCCGATGGAGAAACCATCCGGGCCGGCCGGGTGGTGGTGGCGGCCGGTGCCTGGACCAGGGAACTGTGCCGCACAGCCGGCATCGATGTTCCGGTGGAGTATGTCCGGGCTGAAGGGTTTGTGACGGAAAAGATCCGTCCCTTCCTGAACAATTATTATTCGGCGGCCTCGTTCTTTACGGAAGCCCACGGCATGGAGGGTGTCGGGATGTCCCTGTGCATGGGGCAGACAAAATCCGGCAATCTCCTGATCGGGGAAACCAGCAAACCGGGAAATGTGCCTCCGGATGAGGCCAGCGGTCTGACCTCGTTCGATCATTTTCTGGCGGTGCGCCGGGAACTTTCCCGGTATTTCCCTGCCCTGGAGAATGTGAATCTGCTCCGGGCCTGGACCACGGTATCTCCTTATACGGACACCATGGAGCCGGTGCTGGGAGCTGTGGGGCCGGAAGGCCTGCTGGTTGCCTCAGGCTTCAAGAGCTGTGTCATCATGACGGCGGTGGCCGGGGACATCATTACGGATCTGGTGACCCGGGGGGAAACCTTCTGTGATCTCTCCGGCTTCAACCGTCAGGTCCGCCCCCTGTCCTGAGTCCGAAAGGAGATGCCATGTTACTGAAGAAAGCCAGACCCCTCTATCTGCAGGTACGGGACGAACTGACCCGGCGCATTGCCATCATGAAGCCCGGGGAAAACCGCCTGCCCTCGGAGGAGGAACTGACCCGCCAGCTGGGGGTCAGCCGTTCCACGGTCCGGGAGGCCCTCCATGACATGATCCGGGAGGGAATCGTCAGCAAGCGCCATGGGAAGGGGAATTTTGCCCATCCGGCAATTCTCAGGGTGCCCTACCGCATCGATTTTAAGCCGGATTTCCGGCAGCTGCTGGAGGATTCCTCCCGGAAACTGACCATCCGGAGCACCCCCTACAGTATGGGGCCTGCTTCAGAAAAAATGGTCCGCCGCATGCCGGAGGCTGCGGGGGAGCCGGTCTACCGCTGGGACTGGGAATACTATCTGGATGATACCCTGTACATCATTGCCACCGAAGAAATACCCGTCCGGTTCTTCCGCCGGGACCCCAGATACAGCCATGAGTTTTCAGTCAGGGAATTTGTGGCGGCCTGCTGCGACCGGGATCTGGCTTACTTCATTTCCTGGATCCAGGCCGGTGACCGTCCGGACATCGCAGAAAGGTTCGGGATCCGGGGGAGCATCCTGCAGGACTGGGAGGAACTCTATTACGATATTGAAGATCACCCTGTCTGTTACTGCGAGGTTTACTTTAACCCCTCCTGCATGGAGGTATCCATCCTTACGAAACTGTAGTGTCCGTATTATGTGCAGGTGCAGCACCGGCGGCAGAATGTTGAAATGCCCGGCAACCCACTGGAAAGTGGGCTGCCGGGCATTTCAACTGGGGGAGAGATCAGGTCTGCAGGGCTTCCCGGAAGAAACGGTAAAAGGGATCGCAGAACTCAGTGGCCAGGGACGTGTTCAGGTGGACGAAATTGAATTCACGGAGGATACTGAATCCTTCCACCGGTACCACGCAGAGACCTGCGGAAGTGTCCGGATCTGTCAGGGCGTCCCGGTACATAAAACTGATGCCGGAGCCACAGCGGACCAGATGTTTGGTGAGGCTGACGTTTCCGATCTCCATTCTCCGGGGAAAGAAATCCAGAGTAAGATTCCGGTCGTACAGGGCCTGCTGCAGAACTTCCCGGGACCCGGAGCCTGGCTCCCGGAGGATCAGCTGTTCCTGACGGAGGTCCTCCAGCAGGACCCTGGGGAGACTTAAAAGACGGTGCCCTGAGGGAACCACCAGCACAAATTCCGCCATTTTCAGCAGCCGGCTGTGGTAGTGTTCCCGGTTGAACAGACCTTCTATCAGGGCAAAGTGAATCGTGCCAGCCTCCAGCATAGACAGCATTTCCCGGGTATTGTCCACATACAGGGTGATGCTGTGACTGCTGAACGCTTCCATGAAGGGGGACAGAACCGGGGCCAGGGTGAACTCCCCGATGGTCAGGGTGGCTCCCAGCCGCAGTTCCGGTTTTCCTCCGGAAAGGGCGGCCATCTGCTGCCGGACCAGTTCCCCCGTGGCCCGGGCGTCCCGTCCGTAACGGTACAGGAGATCGCCTTCCGGGGTGAGCCGCAGTTTCCGGTGCTCGTAAACAAACAGCCGGCATCCGAAATGGGTCTCCAGGAAGCGGATGTGCTGGGTGACCGCAGGCTGGGTAATATAGAGTTCCCGGGCGGCCCGGGTATAACTGAGATGGCGGCAGACCGCAAGAAATGTCTCCATCCGGCTGTCCAGCATAATGATTCCCCCAATTCATTAGTAGTACTTATATATATATTATTATAGATAATTTTAAATTATGAAATAGTGGTGGTAAAATTCAGGAAGAAAATACGAGGAGATGATTCCATGAAAAAGTATGTGGGGCTGTTGCCGGGACTGGGAGCCGCCTTTGTGCTGGCCCTGGTGTCCCGGGAAATCAGCGGTCTGTTGCCGGAAGGCCTGGTGGGAGCCGGGGTGATTGCCCTGCTGGCCGGAATGGCCATAAACCCTGTACTGGTCCGGAGTGGTGTTTTCAGTCCGGGACTGAGTTTTGTGTCCAAAAAGGTCCTGCGGCTGGCCATCGTGCTGATGGGTCTGGGGCTCAGCTTTACCCAGGTTCTGCTGGTGGGCAGGTTCTCCCTGCTGGTGATGACCTTTACCCTGGCGGCTGCTTTTGGTGGAGGCTACCTTTTGGGACGTCTGCTGGGCATGGACTGGAAACTGTCCGGTCTTATTTCTGCGGGAACCGGAATCTGCGGAGGCTCTGCCGTGGCTGCCATCGCACCGGTGATCGATGCAGAGGATTCTTACGTGGCCTATGCCATATCGGCCACCTTCATTTTTGATGTGGTCATGGTGGTAGCCTTTCCCCTGATGGGCCGTTTTTTCGGGATGAGCGATATGGGCTTTGGCCTGTGGGCCGGCACTGCGGTAAACGATACCTCCTCAGTGGTGGCTGCCGGTTATGCCTTTTCCGATGCCGCCGGGCAGCTGGCAACCATTGTGAAGCTGACCCGGACCCTGGCCATTGTGCCGGTGGTGCTGATCTTTTCCTGGATCAGCCAGAGGGTTGAAGCGAAGAGCAGTGAAGGGGTCCGTCCGGCAGGACAGAAGGTGGATCTCCGGAAGATTTTTCCCTGGTTCATCCTTCTGTTTCTGGTGATGGTGGCCCTGAAAAGCACCGGCCTGGTACCGGGAACTGTCAGCCAGACCCTGGGCAGTCTGAGTAAATTCCTGATGGTGATGAGCCTGGGAGCCATCGGGCTTAAGACCAGTTTTGCCCGGCTGGCCAAATCCGGACTTACCCCCATGTTCCACGGATTCAGCATTTCCCTTCTGGTGGTGGTGGTTTCCTTCGTGGTTCAGATGGCTCTGGGACAGGTGTAACAGCAATCAGTCCTTCGTGTTTCTGCCGGAGAACTCTGTATTCTTCTCATCCGGTTCCCGGAACAGAATCGGGATACCTGTCAGTGGGAAAATGCCTTATAATAAAGGAAACTGACCTGAGGAGGAACATAATGAGAATGGGAAAAGAGCAGATGGCTGCCATGATTGACCATACTTTGCTGAAGCCTGAGGCCACCAGACAGGAGATCATTGAACTGTGTGGACAGGCACGCACCTGGAAGTTTTTTTCCGTATGTGTGAACCCCCGCTTTGTGGCTCTGGCCCAGCAGGAACTGGAAGGAAGCGGTGTGCAGGTCTGCACCGTGGTGGGATTTCCCCTGGGGGCCACCACCACCCGGCAGAAGGTGATTGAGACCCTGGAATCAGTGGAAAATGGAGCCACGGAGATTGATATGGTGATGGCGGTGGGCGCCGCTGTTGAAGGAGACTGGGAGTATGTGACCCGGGATATTGCCGCTGTCCGGGATGCGGTGGGGGAGGAAGGCATTCTGAAGGTGATTCTGGAGACCTGCCTGCTGAGCGACGAACAGATTGTGAAGGCGGTACAGGCTTCCATGGCTGCCGGGGCAGAGTACGTGAAAACCTCCACCGGGTTTTCCCGGGGTGGTGCCACGGCTGCCCATGTGGCCCTGATGCGGGCCTCCGCCGGCCCCGATGCCGGAGTGAAGGCTTCCGGGGGAATCCGCAATCTGGCCCAGGCCCGGGAGATGATCGCCGCCGGGGCCACCCGGCTGGGTATGAGTGCCGGGATTTCTGTTCTGAAGGAACTCATGGAGGAAGCGGACTGAGTACGGAAAATAAGGGGCAATAAACTGACGGGCAGCTTCGGCTGCCCGTCAGTTCTGATTATCGGCAGGACCGGAAGCTTCTGGCGGTGTTCCCAGCAGCCCGTAGAAGAACAGACGCACCAGACCTGTTCTGAGACTGTGGGCATCCGGATGCCAGAGAGCCGGATTGGCCTGGGCCGTCCGGAAGGTCTGCAGGTACAGAAGGACCGCTTCTTCGGAAAGAGTTTCCTCCAGAATGCCTTCCCGTTTTCCCTGCCGGATGATGTCCAGGATCAGGGGGATGGTCCGGGTCCGGTGCCAGGTTTCTATGATGGCCAGAATCTCCGGATCGTCCATGGGAATCAGGTTGAGGAACTGGGGGCTGGTGTCCTCCAGGGCTGACTTTTCCTCAAACATCTTCCGGATCAGCTGGGGATAGGACAGACCGGAGTCTGCCATCCGGGCAAAGGCCTCCCACTGGGTTTCGAAGTAATGGCGGATCACGGCTTTCAGAAGTTCTTTCTTGCTGCCGAACAGGTTGTAGATAGTCACAGGGGAGACCCCGGCCTCAGCAGCGATTTCCCCTACCGTGGTTTTCCGGTATCCCTTCCCGCCAAACAGCCTGAACCCCGCCTGACGGATCTGCTCTTTCTTTTCCCGGGATCTCCGCTGGTATCCGTCCATGGCCTCACCTCCTGACCCTATTGTGCCACAGACCAGGATAATATGAAATATCCTGGATAAAATATTACAAAACATATGGGAAGCGAAGCCTCCTGGTGGTACAATGAGGAAAACCACGGGTGATGACCGGGATCCGGAGGAACCGATGACACAGAAAATTCTGACCGAGGTCAGGGATCTGACCAAAAGTTACCAGATGGGAGAAGTGACGGTTCATGCCCTGCGGGGAGTGGACCTGACCCTTTATGAGGAGGAACTGGTGGTGGTGCTGGGTCCCAGCGGCTCCGGGAAAAGCACCCTGCTCAATATCATCGGGGGAATGGACACCCCCACCAGCGGCTCCATCCGGTACCGGGATATGGATCTCAGCTCTGCCGGCCGGGACCGGCTGACCCGTTTCCGGAGAAACGAGGTGGGGTTCATCTTTCAGTTTTACAACCTGATGCCCAATCTGACTGCTCTGGAAAATGTACAGCTGGCAGCCAGACTGTCGGAAAACCCCCTGCCGGTGGACACTTTGCTGGAACAGGTGGGTCTGGGGGAGAGGAAGGATCATTTTCCTGCCCAGCTGTCCGGCGGGGAACAGCAGCGGGTGGCCATTGCCCGGGGTCTCAGCAAGAATCCCAGCATGCTGCTGTGTGACGAACCCACCGGCGCCCTGGACCTGCAGACCGGGATCGGGATCTTAAGCCTGCTGAGGGATTTCTGCCGCAGTTACCGGAAAACTGTGGTGCTGATCACCCACAACAGCTCCATCGGGGAGATGGCCGACCGGGTGATCTATCTGAAGGATGGGCTGATTGACCGGATCCGTGTCAATGAGAATCCGGTTGCCCCGGAGAAGGTGAGCTGGTAATGCTCTGGAAAAAAATGATACGGGACATCCTTCTCAACAAGGGGTCCTACATGGCCTGCCTGCTGCTGGCCATGATGAGCCTGATGATCTACACCAGTTTTTCCATTCTCAATGAAAACATGTACATGTCCCAGGAAATTTTTTACCGGCAGCAGAATTTTGCCGAAGGGTTCGCTGAAGTACGGTCCCTTCCGGAAGGAGCTCTGGGGCGGCTGCAGGACACACCGGGCATCCGCCAGCTGGACGGCCGGCTGGTACGGGATGTGCAGGTATTTGTCCCCGGGGGAGAGGAAAATGTCTACCTGAGGCTGGTTTCCCGGGATCCGGAACAGGATAAGCCTCTCAATGAAATTCTGATCCGCCAGGGCTCCGTTCCGGAGCCGGGGAGCCCGCAGGTCTTTCTGGAAAGTCAGTTTTATGATACCAATGGTTACGCCCCGGGAGACGCAGTACGGATCATTGCCGGGGGAAGGGTGCGGGAGATGAGTGTGGCCGGCTCTGCCATGAGCCCGGAATTCACCTATCCCCTGCGGGACGACAAGGAGATGTACCCCAACCCTCAGCAGTTTGGGATTGCCTTTGTACCGGACCGGGAGATGGAGAAACTGTTTCCCGGGGATGCCGGGACGGTGAACAGCCTGCTGTTCACCCTGGAGGAAGGGGCGGATTTCGAGGTGGTCCGCCGTCATCTGGAGGACCGGCTGAAACCCTATGGACTGCTGGCGGTGTACCCCCGGGCAGATCAGTTCAGTCACCTGATCCTGGACATGGAAATAAGCAACCTGGGCAATATGGCCAAAGCCATGCCGGTGATGTTTCTTTTTATTGCGGGGATCATCCTCTACATCATGCTGAAGCGTCTGGTGGAACAGCAGAGAACCCAGATCGGCATTATGAAGGCCCTGGGATATTCGGAAAGTGAAGTGCTGTGGCACTTTCTGTCCTACGGGCTGTTCATAGGTGCAGCCGGAGGCCTGGCCGGAGGCCTTCTGGGCCTCTGGCTGGCCAATCCCCTCACCACCCTGATGCTTTCATTTTTCGTTCTTCCCATGGTGTATGCCGGGTTTTCCTGGATGCACCTGCTGACCGGTATGGTGCTTTCCCTCCTGATCTTCGGATTTGCCGGATACCATGGCTGCAAGCATGCCCTGCAGATGAAACCGGCGGACGCCATGCGGCCCCCGGCTCCGTCCTTTACCCGTAAGACCCGGCTGGAACGGCTGAACTGGCTCTGGAGCCGGCTCAGTACCCAGGCCATGATGGCCACCAGAAATCTGTTCCGGGCCGGAAGCCGCAGCTTCTTTCTTTTCCTGGGGATTACTCTCAGCTGTGCCGTGGTGGCCATGACCTGGTCCTTCAGCGATATGAGTGATAAACTGCTGTTTTATCAGTACGATGAGGTGGAGGTCTACGATGCCAAACTGACCCTTTCCGGGCCCATGGACCGCGGCCTGGTGGCCAGGGAACTGGCCCGGAGTCCGGAGATCGGGAAACTGGAGCCTCATCTGGAGGTGCCTGCCCGGCTGTTCTCCGGCTGGAGGTATGAGGACAGCCTTCTGTTGGGGATTCCCGGGGAAGGCAGCCTGTACCGGGTGCTGGATGACAGGGGACGTCTGGTGTCCCTGGGGAAGGAAGGGATTGTCCTGTCCGGACGTCTGGCAGAAAAGCTGGGGGTTGGTCCCGGAGAATCCCTGGAACTGGAGACCCCCTTCCGGGCGGATGGCCGGCGGGTCACGGGACTTACCGTCCAGGCGGTGATTCCCCAGTATGTGGGGGTCAGCGCCTTTATGGATCTGGAAACCCTGGAGACCCTGCTGGGGCGGGGACCAGTGGCCACCAGCTTCCTGCTGGATATGGGGGAGCGGGACGTGGATAAATCGGTTGCCACCCTGCGGCAGACCTACAGGGAAAGTCCCTTTGTGGCCGGGGTGGACGGCAGCGAGGAGCGGCTCCGGCAGACCCGTGAAATGATGGAATCCTTCGGCATGGCCATCTATATCTACGTGCTGGTGGGCGTGATGATGTGCTTTGCCATCATTTACAGTTCCAGTTTTATCATTCTGTCGGAGCGGAGCCGGGAACTGGCCTCCATGATGGTGCTGGGCATGAGCCCCAAAGAGGTGTTCGCAGTGATCACCTGGGAGCAGTGGTTCATCAGTGTGTTTGCCATACTGGCCGGGGTTCCCCTGGGCCAGCTGATGCAGGCGGGATTTGCCGGGTACATCAGTACCGATCTGTTCGTGATTCCCGCAGCCCTGTCCCGGGATGCACTGCTGGTGGCCCCCCTGATCACCATGTTGTCCATCTGGACTGCCCAGCGGTTTGTTCTCCGCAAGATCCATCAGATAAACATCATCGATGTCCTGAAATCCAGAGAGTGAGGGATGCCCTATGAAGAAAAAAATTATGATTGCAGTCGCAGTACTGGTTTTGCTGGCAGCAGGCGCTGCCGGGGGTCTGGCTGCTCTGAGGGGGCCCCAGGTGGAGGCCTTTCAGATAACCGAAGGCCCTTTCCGGGTTACGTTCACCGAGGAGGGAACTGTAACCGCTCCGGGATCCCGGGACGTGTCCACCCTTTACACCGCCACGGTGGCTGAGGTACTGGTCTCCGAAGGACAGCAGGTAACAGAAGGAGACACCCTGCTCCGGCTGGAGGACATGGAAAGCGGGTATGCCCTGGCGGAGATGGAGGCCCAGCTGAAGGTGCTGGATGCCCAGTTGCTGCAGCTGAATCAGGGTCCGGGGACCGCACAGATCCAGAGCCAGCAACTGCAGATCGAACAGGCCAGACTGGCCCTGGACAGTGCCCGGAAAGAAGAATCCCGGATTCAGGCTCTTTATGAGGCCGGGGCAGTGCCAAAGGCCGAACTGGAACGGGTCCAGCTGCAGGTCCGGCTGGCCGGCAACCAGCTCGCCCAACAGGAAAGAGCCCTGCAGGCTCTGCGGGAATCCTACCAGCCGGGCCGTGGCAGCCGGGAGGCCATTCTGGCCCAGAAGGAGGCCCTGGAGGCCCAGATGGAACGGATGAAATGGCATCAGGGGCAGATGGAGATCACGGCCCCTGCCGATGGCCTGGTGGCCGGACTTACGGTCTCTCCAGGGGATGTGGCGGGGCCTCAGATGCCCCTGATGACCCTTCTGGATCCTTCCTCCTTCAGGGTGGAGGCCATGGTACTGGCTGAGGATGTTCCGGAGGTGTTTCCCGGTATGGAAGTGGAACTGACACTGCCCCGACGGGGAGGGGACCAGGTGTTTGCGGGAACGGTGGAATCCCTGGCTCCCCGGGCAGAGGCAGGGGTTTCCAGCCTGGGACTTACGGAGAACCGGGTGAAGGTGACCGTCCGTCCCCGGCTGCCGGAGGAGGCATACGTGGCTCCCGGCTTCAGCCTGGAGGTCACCTTCCTGCTGGCAGAAGAGGATACGGCTCTGACCGTGCCCCGGACCGCCGTATATGCCCTGGGGGATACCGATCATGTGCTGGCCGTCCGGGAGGGAAGACTGACCCCGGTGCCGGTGGTGACCGGGCTGGAGGACCGCAGCCGGATCCAGATCCGTGAGGGGCTCAGCCCCGGGGATGTGGTGGTGATCAATCCTCCATCCCTGGACCGGAAAGAGGGGGACCGGGTACGTCCGGTTTTTCCCTGATCAGAAGTGGCAGGAATAAAACAGCGGCCGTCTCCCTGGAGATGGCCGCTGCTATTTAAAATGCGCTGTAGGAGCAGGTGCGGTTTCCGGCCACAACCCGTCCGTTTTTAATAACGGCCACCCGGTCGCACTGGCTCAGCAGGGCTTCCGGCACCGAAGGTGCGTCCAGGATTACCAGGTCGGCCCGGCATCCGGGATCCGTTCCATAACCGGAAAGACCCACTCCCCGGGCCGGATTCATTGTCCCCATCCGGAAAATGGTTTCCAGATCGGAAGGGACCACCATCTGGGCCACCTGGGCAGTCAGAAGACCTTCCTCCAGCATATCGCCGTTCCCCAGGGGACGGAAGGGATCCCGGATGTTATCGGAAGCGTAGGAGATGTTCACCCCGGCCTCCAGGAATTCCCGGATCCGGGTGACTCCCCGGCGGATGGGCTGCCGGTCGCTGCGGCCCATAAGGTATAGGTTGCAGGAGGGAAGCGTAATGATATGGAGGTCCGCTTTTTTTGCCTTGGCGATTACCCGGGCGGCAGTATCATCGTCCACGGCATTCAGGGCGGTAACGTGTCCACAACTGACCCGTCCTTCCATGCCGTACTTCAGGGTGAGGTCGGCCACCTGCTCAAAGTTGTCCACATGGGGCGCATCGGATTCATCCACATGGAGATCCAGGGGCATCTGGTGCCGGGCAGCCAGTTCGAACAGCTGCTCGGTGATCTCCGCCCAGTTGTCATGGGAGTGGGGTGCACCCCCAATGAAGTCGATCATATGGTTCCGGCAGGCATAATCCACCAGTTCCAGCCGCTTCTTCTGGGCCTCCGGTCCGTCAAAGAAGTTGGGCAGGCTGGTGATCAGGATGTCCACATGGTCCTTCAGTTCTTCCCGCAGCGCGTTCAGGGCCTCGATTCCGGAAAGTCCGGTGGAAGCCTCGATGTTCACATGGGTCCGCAGGGTGGTGGAACCGGCCTGAACCGCTTTGCGGACCACCTGACGTGCCCGGGTCAGAATGTCTTCCTGGTAGGAGCCCTCCGGCAGACTGCGGCAATACTCGGTGAAATTACGGATCGCCTCGTCCAGGGTTTTGGACTCGCTTTTCCCTGTGACCAGCACCTTGTCCAGGTGCATATGGCTGTCCACGAAACCGGGGGTTACCAGTTGGCTGCTGGCCTGAATCTCCCGTCTGGCGGCGGCCTGAATCCCCGGGGCCACCTCCCGGATGACACCCTCTGAAACAGCAACATCCAGATGTTCTCCCCGGCCATATACCGTGGCATCCCGGATCAGCAGATCGTACATGTGACTCCTCCTTTGAAAACGTTTCCTTATGGAACCGGTTTCTTCTTAGTGTACCAGCCCTGGTCCATTGAGACAATATGGGGGAAGGGGATTTTTTTTATCCTTCCGGAGGAGATTCCTGCAGTTGGAGTAAAGTTTAAGTAGGCAAAGGTGGTAAAAAAGAGGGAAGAGGTCGAAGACCCCTTCCCAATATCACATCGTTCCTGTAGTTTGTTAAGTGCTTAGCAAAAC
>JAXGWN010000005.1:0-14788 GCA_040773285.1 Bacillota bacterium | reverse complement strand
GAACTGGCCGGAGAGATTTCCTCGCTGGAAAAGAAACAGGAAAAAGCGGCCGGAGAGTTTGAGGAACTGGCCGGTCATCTGGAAGCGGAACGAGCTTCCCGGGAGGAAATGCTTCTGGAGGAGCAGGCACTGGCAGCCCGGCTGGATGAAATGAACGGCAGCATTGCCCTGGCCCGCCGGGATCTGGAAAACCGCCAGGAGTCCCTGAGCCTGTTCCGGCTGGATGAGGATGAGGCTGCCCAGGAGCGCCTGAGACTGGAACGTCAGGAGACAAGGCTTGCGGAAGAGATGGAAACTGCCCGCCGGGAGGCGGAGCAGCTGGAGGAAAAATATGACGTCCTGAAGGAACGGATCCGGGAGACCCGGGAGACCCTTGGAAAACTGCAGGAGGATAACAGCGCTTCCAGGATCCGGCTGGCGGGACTGGCGGAAAAGGAAGTGGCTTTCCGGGAACAGCTGGACTCTTATTACCGGCAGACCGGGGAACTGGAGGACAGAATTGCCCGGCTCACCGGGGACCTGGACAGGCTGAAATCGGAAGGGGAGGACCACCAGCAGACCGCCGGCGAGGTGAACCGCCGGGTGGAGCATCTGGGAAGTTCCGTGGAGGATCTCACCTTTGAGATTTCCGATCTGAATGCTGAGAAGGCCCGTCTGGCCGCCTCCATTCAGGAAAAATCCGGCACCAGCCGGGAACTCCGCCGGGACCTGTCGGCCCTGCAGAAGGAACTGAACGTATCCGGACAGGCTTTGGCCCGGCTGGAAAGCGATCTGGAAAACAAACTCCGGAGGCTGGAGGAGCGGCACGAACTGGATCTGGCCGGGGCCAGGGCCAGGAAAGAGGACATCGGAGATCCGGCGGTGGCGGAAAAAAGGCTCCGGGAACTGAAAAAGGAAATGGCTTTTCTGGGCACGGTGAACCTGGCCAGCATTGACGAATATGCCCGCCTGAAGGAGAGGTTCGATTTTCTGGAAAAACAGGAGGCGGATCTGCGGGACTCCATTGGAAAACTGGATCAGGTGGTCCGGGAGATTGACCAGGTAATGAGCCGCCGGTTCCGGGACAGCTTCCAGCAGATTGCCGGAGCCTTCCGGGAAACATTTTCGGAACTCTTTGGAGGCGGGGAGGCCAGGATATTTCTGACGGATCCGGAGGATCCCCTGAACACTGGCGTGGACATTGAGGCCAGACCACCCGGTAAGGCCCTGAAGAATCTCAGCCTGCTGTCCGGGGGGGAAAAGGCCCTGACCGCCATTGCCCTGCTGTTTGCCTTTCTGCGGATCAAGCCCAGTCCTTTCTGTGTGCTGGATGAAATTGATGCCGCCCTGGATGAGGTGAACGTGGGCAATTTCTCCGCTTTTCTGCGGACATTTTCTGAAAAGACCCAGTTTATCGTGATTTCCCACCGGCAGGGAACCATTGAGAATTCTGACTGCCTGTATGGGGTGACCATGGACCGTAAAACCGGAATTTCCCGGATGATGTCGGTGGAACTGGAGGAACAGAAACAAAAAGGAGCCAAGGCATGATATTTGAATCGCTGAAACGGGGACTGACCAAAACCAGGTCGGTGTTCCTGGATAAGATAGAGACACTGGTGACCGGCTACCGGAAACTGGACGATGAATTTTATGAGGAACTGGAGGAGATTCTGATTGGGGCGGACCTGGGGGTCCAGACCAGTATGCATCTGGTGGAGACCCTGCAGGAGAAGGCCAGGGCAGCCCGGGCGGAGGACCCCGGCCAGGTGATCGGGCTTCTCAAGGAGGAGATCCGGGAGATCCTGGGAACGGAGGTCCGGAAGATCACCATGAATCCCGATGGCCTGACGGTGATCCTGGTGGTGGGGGTGAACGGTGCAGGCAAGACCACCAGCATCGGGAAAATCGCCTGGAATCTGAAGTCGGAAGGAAAGAAGGTGATCCTGGCGGCAGCGGATACCTTCCGGGCTGCGGCGGTGGACCAGCTGGAGCGCTGGGCAGCCCGGGTGGGAGTCGATCTGATCAGTCAGAAAACCGGAGCGGATCCGGCGGCAGTGGCCTTCGATGCGGTTACTGCGGCCCGGGCCCGGGGAGCGGATGTCCTGATCGTGGACACCGCAGGCAGACTCCACACCAAATCCAACCTGATGGAAGAGGTCCGTAAAACAAAACGGGTGCTGGAACGGGAGATTCCCGGTGCCCCCCATGAGGTGCTGCTGGTGGTGGATGCCTCCACCGGGCAGAACGCCCTGGAGCAGGCCAGACTGTTCAATCAGGCCACCGGGATCACCGGAATCGTCCTGACCAAGCTGGACGGAACCGCCAAGGGAGGCATCGTAATCCCCATAGCCGACAAACTGGATATTCCGGTGAAACTGATCGGTATTGGGGAGGGCGTGGATGACCTGAAGGAATTTGACCCCCGGGATTTTGTGGATTCCCTGTTTGCCGGAGAGGAGGACTAATATGAAACTGCTGGTTAAGAATGCTCAGATACTGCCCATGACGGAGGACAGAACGCCTCAGGATCCCTGGTTTTACGGGGATATGGCGGTGGAGGACGGAACCATTGTGGCTGTGGGACAGGTTCCGGAGGACTTCCGTCCGGACCGGGTGCTGGACGGACAGAACCGGGCGCTCCTGCCGGGGTTTGTCAATTCCCATACCCACACAGCCATGGTGCTTCTCCGGGGCTTTGCCGATGATATGCCCCTGATGGACTGGCTGGAAAATAAAATCTGGCCGGCAGAGAACCGGCTGACCAGGGATATGGTCTATGCGGGAACCCTGCTGGGAATGGCGGAGATGATCCGCTGTGGCACCACCAGTTTTCTGGATATGTATTTTCATCAGGATCAGGTGGCCCGGGCGGCCCTGCAGACAGGACTCCGGACGGTTCTGTCCCGGGGCCTGATCGGCTTTGAGCCGGACTTTTCCGAAAAGCTGGCGGATAACGTGGAACTGAAAAACCGCTGGGCCGGGCAGGGAGAGGACCGCATCACCGTGATGCTGGGTCCCCACGCCCCCTATACCTGCATGCCGGAGCATCTGGATCAGGTGATGGAGATGGCCCACAAACACGACATGGGGATTCATATCCATGTGTCGGAAACCGCCGGAGAGGTGCGGGACGCCATGGAAAAATGGGGAAAATCCCCGGTGCGGCATCTGTACGACCTGGGGGTCTTTGACCGGCCCACCGTGGCGGCCCACTGTGTGCACGTGGATGGTGAGGACATGGAACTGATGCTGGAAAAGGGGGTCAGTGTGGCCCACAATCCCTCCAGCAACCTGAAACTGGCCAGCGGGTTTGCTCCCACAGCCGCCATGATGGAAAAAGGCATCAATGTCTCACTGGGCACAGATGGTGCCTCCAGCAACAACAATCTGAACATTGTGGAGGAGATGCATCTGGCCTCCCTGATCCCCAAGGCTTTCCTGGGGGATGCCACGGCCATGCCGGCCTATGAAGCGCTGAAGATGGCCACGGTGAATGGGGCGAAGGCTCTGGGGCTCTCAGGAGTGGGCTGCCTGAAGCCGGGGAACCGGGCGGACTTCATTCTGGTGGACCTGAACCGGCCTCACCTGATACCGGGTTACAATCTGGTCAGCGACCTGGTATACAGTGCCCAGAGCACCGATGTGGTGACCACGGTGGTCAATGGCCGGATCCTGATGGAAGATGGGGAGATAAAAACCATGGATCTTCCGGCGGTCATGCAGGAGGTCCGGGGGTTCAGGAAAATTCTGGAGGCCTGACCCTTAACTTATGGAAATATTTGCCGATTCTATTCAGTAACAAATCCAGACATTAGAGGGGTACGATAAAAAATGGCTTTCGGGAAAAAATCCGGGGGAACCGGAAATCTGCGTGAGATACTGAAGGAAATCGCCGGAGGAAACATACAGGTCGATCTGTCGGGAGCCGGGGCGTATCAGGAGGAACTGAAGCAACTGGTCTCCTCCCTGAAGGAATTCTACGGTGAGACTTTGGAAAATTCCGTGGATTTTGCCCGGAAAACCGACGATCTCCGGCAGTCCTCCGGGGAGGGGGGCAAGGCATCCGAGCACATTGCAGCCAGTGTGCAGACAATTGCCAACCAGAACAGCGAGAATATGCGGGCCATTGAGAACTCCGGCCGCCTGATCCGCCGGATTGCCGACGGCATCGGGGAGACAGCCGGAATTGCCCGGGAAACCGAAGATGCCGCAGGCCAATCCCAGCAGCAGGCTGTGGAGGGAGCCCGGATGGCCGATGAAACCGCCGGCGCCATGAGAAAGACCACAGAACTGGCCCTTAAGACCCAGCAGGAGGTGACCGGACTTTCCGGAAAGTCCGGGGAGATCGGACACATTGTGACTGCCATTAAGGCCATTGCGGATCAGACCAACCTGCTGGCCCTCAATGCCGCCATTGAGGCTGCCCGGGCCGGAGAGGCCGGCCGGGGCTTTGCCGTGGTGGCCGATGAGGTGAGGAAACTGGCGGAGCAGTCCGCCTCCTCCGCAGCCGAGGTGGGGGAACTGGCCCGGGAGATCCAGGTCAGCATGGACGGTCTCAGCGGAGCCTTTGCTGCCATGGTGGAACAGATTCAGGCGGGAGACCGGATGGCCGGGGAAAGCCGGCAGCTGTTGCAGGATATGGTGGCCTCCTTCGATGCCTCCATGCAGCAGATGAGAACACTTCAGGAAAAAATGGCCACCATGCAGTCAGAATCGGAGGAAGTGAGCCGCCTGACCGAACAGACCGGGGAAGGTGCTGCGGTGACCACCGAGGCCATTGAACAGGCAGCGGCGGAAACCGAGGAGATGAACGCCACCATTACGGAAATCGACCGGATGGCGGAATCGATTGCCCGGGGAACCGAAAAGAGCAAGCAGAAGGTGGCTTCCCGGGTCATGGATGGCCTGATGAAGCAGAAGGTGCGGTCCCTGAGAAACCAGGTGCTGCCCATCCTGCAGAAGGATCCCTCAAAGCTGACCCAGAGCAGTCTGGAGGCAATGTGCCGGGAATGGAACATGGATGCGGTAAGCATCATGGACCGTCAGGGAACCTTCCGTTATTCCAGCGATGCCAGTGCCATCGGGAACAATCTGTTTTCCTTTGACCACTCCGACTATCTGGGGGAGAGGAAACTGGAAAGCGTCCTGCTGGTGGGTGGGGAGCAGTTCGCCGCCACCCCCATCAAGATCAGTGCGGAGCACGGAACCCTGTTCAAGTACATGATTATGGCCAACGATGATCCCTGGATTTACCAGGTGGCAATCTCGTTTGAGACCATAAAGAGAATGCTGGGAAGCAGGAACTGAATATGAGGGAGGCCCCCTGCGTGGTTCGCAGGGGGCCTCCTTTAAAATTGATTAAGCTGTTTTACAGGATTTACCGGGCCAGGAAACGGTTCCAGACCCCATAGATCATGACCACCGTTACAGCGGCGGGAATCAGGTATCCGGCCAGAATCCGGTACCAGGAGCCAAACCTGAGGCGCCCGGTTCCCCGGTTGATCTCCTCCAGGGTATTCTGGTGTTTCCAGACATGGACCGAAAACAGGGCGGTCAGAAGGCCTCCCAGGGGCAGCATGATGTCACTGGCCAGAAAATCGTAGAAATCCAGGATTCCCAGCCCGGCGATGGTAATGTGGGACCAGTGGCTGAAGCCGAGAACCGGCGGCAGACCCGCCAGGAAGATGATTCCCCCCATAATCAGGGAGGCCCGGCGGCGGGGCCAGCCCTTTTCATCGGTGATCCAGGCCACTACCACTTCCAGCATGGAAATGGAGCTGGTGAGAGCCGCGATGGTCAGCAGAAGGAAGAACATGACGGATGCCAGGTGTCCCCCCGGCATGGTGGAAAAGACCGCCGGCAGGGTCATGAAGGCCAGGCCCACCCCTTCTCCCGGGGCAAAGCCCAGGGCGAAGACCGCAGGGAAGATGGCCAGACCGGCCAGCAGGGCCACCAGGGTATCCAGGCCCACAATCCAGGCGGAACTGGCCGGAATCCGGGCCTCCCTGTCCAGATAACTGCCGTAGGTTACCAGGGCTCCCATACCCAGACTCAGGGTAAAAAAGGAGTGCCCCACGGCCCGCAGCAGGGTGCCCGGTGTCACCGCCCCGAAGTCGGGGACAAACAGGAAGCGGACTCCCTCTATGGCTCCGGGAAGGGTCAGGGAGCGGATCACCAGGCCGGCCAGCAGCAGGAACAGAAGGGGCATCAGGAGTTCTGAGACCTTCTGGATTCCCTTTACCACTCCGGTTCCGATGATCAGCATATTGATTGCCATGAAGGCGGCGTGCCACAGGACCGGGGCCACCGGGGCACTGGTGGCGGAAACAAACAGGGCGGTGAAGTCGGTGCCGGCGGAAAAGCCCTGCAGGGCCCGGAACACATAGGAAAAGGACCATCCGGCGATTACGGAATAAAAGGACATGATCACGAAGCCGGACAGTACCCCCATGGCTCCCACCAGCCACCAGGGACTGTCCGGGGCCAGATCCCGGAAAGCTCCCAGGGGATTTTTACGGGTACTGCGCCCCAGGGCGATTTCGGTTGCCAGCAGGGGATACCCGATGAGAAATACTGTTATCAGATACAGGACCAGGAAGGCGGCGCCTCCTTCGTCCCCGGCCACGTAGGAAAACCGCCATATATTTCCCAGCCCGATGGCGGATCCGGCGGCGGCCAGAATAAAGCCGGTTCTGGAACTCCATTGCTCTCTTTCCATTCTATCTCTCCTTTGGTGTTTGTCGGCTGTGCCGTACCCATTATACCTGTTATCCCGGATCCGGTGGAGAAAAATTTGTGCCGGCAAATCATTTGCGGATTGCCGGCGGCTCTTCTATAATGGACAAAGAAATCAGTGACACAAAGGAGAACAGACATGTGGGGTACAATCGTAAATGTGGCGGGAATCATCCTGGGGGCCCTTCTGGGGCTCCTGTTCAAGAAAGGCATTCCGGAGCGTTCCAAGGAAACCATCCTGTCCGGTGTGGGACTGGTGGTGATCCTGATCGGTCTCAAAATGGCCTTTCAGGCGGGCAATGAACTGCTGGTGATCCTCAGCCTGGTGGCCGGGGGAATCCTGGGGGAACTGATGGGAATCGATCAGCATCTGAACCGGCTGGGGGAAATGCTTCAGAGCCGGGTAGGGGGCCGGGAGGGGCGCTTCGTGGAGGGTTTTGTCTCTGCCAGCCTGGTGTTCTGCATCGGGGCCATGGCCATCATGGGATCCCTGGAGGCGGGACTCACCGGAACCTACAAGACCCTCTACGCCAAGTCCGCCCTGGATACCATCACGTCGGCCATCTTTTCCTCCACCCTGGGCATCGGGGTGATGTTCTCTGCTCTTCCGGTGCTTATCTATCAGGGGGCCATCACCCTGATGGCGGCCTTTGTGAAGGGGTATCTGACCGAGATGGTGGTGTCCTACATGACCGCCACCGGTGGTCTCCTGATCCTGGGGATCGGATTCAACATTCTGTTCCGGAAAAACATCAATGTGGCCAACCTTTTGCCTTCCATTCTGGTCAGTGTTCTGGTGACCCTGGCGGCGCTCCGCTGGTTTCCCGGAATGCTGTAGGCCTCTTAAAGGGAAATATAGTACAGCATGATGTCAGCCATGGTGCCGTCCTTTTTCCGGAAGCCTCCAGGGATGGTGCCAAGGCTCACAAATCCCATTTGCTCATAGAGCCTGCGGGCTGCCAGGTTGGTGGTGACCACCGCATTAAACTGCAGGATGGAAAAACCGCACTCTGAAGCCTCCCGGAGGGAGTCCAGCACCAGCAGCCGTCCGGTGCCCAGTCCCCTGAGATTCCGGTCCACCCCGTAACTGGCGTTGCCGATGTGAGCGCAGCGGCCCACGTTGTTGGGGTGAAGGATATAGAGGCCTGCCAGGTGCCCGTTTTCCCGGATTTCGGCCACACGGGTACGGGTCTGCGAGGAAAAAAATGCCTGTCCGCTTTCCATGGTGAGAAACTCCTCCTGGGGAAAGGAATCCCCTTCGTCAACCACCTGGTTCCAGATGCGGATCATTTCCGGAAGGTCCTCCGTCTGCCAGTCGCGGATCACAGGATGCATGTTATCAGTCCTTTCATATCTTTTTCTATGACAATAGCACAGTCGGTGCCGTATGTGTCCAAAGGATGCAGACGGCACTGTTTTTTTGGAGAAAACGTAACAATGGTTACATCTCTATGGGTCCCCGGGGTATATAATGGAGTCAAATTCAAGGGGATCTTTATCCCGGAAGGAGAAAAATTATGAAAGAACTGAAAGATATGACCATAGGGGAAGTACTGAGAAAGAATCCGGAGTCTGTCCGTGTGCTGCAAGGTTACGGTATGGGCTGTGTGGGATGTCCTTCTGCCCAGGCGGAGACCCTGGAAGAGGCCTGTCAGGTGCACCGCCTCAATGTGGATGACCTGCTGAGAGACCTGAAGGATCTGGTGGAATAGAAAGGAGAAGGCGTATGAGTGCATTTCTTGGAAAGATTCACTACTGGCTGTACGGAAAAATTCAGCTGCACGAAGCCCTGATCCGGGAGATTGCCACGCTGGCCAGGGTCCGGGAAATCCCGGTGGACGGGATTCTCAGGGAAGGACAGGAACGTTTTGGGCCTCCGGTCACCGGTCCCCTGGAAGAGCAGATTGACCATGGAAATATCCACGGCTGGCTGCAGGAACGGATTGCCAGCGTGGAGTCCCGCCTGGCCCATCTGGTTACCGGACTGCTGGAAACAGGAAAGATCACTCTGGAGCCCATGGTGGCGGTGGCCGGCCAGAACGGAACCACTGAGGCGGAGAAACTGGCGGACTTTCCCACCACACCACAGGAACTGTTCGATCTGGTGAACGATTACATGCTGGACGGTATGCCCTGTGACCGGGTCCAGGAAGTGGTGGCCAGCGATGCCAAAAAGATTGCCTGGCGCAATACCACCTGCCTCCACACCGATTACTGGGCAGCAGCCGGTGGTCAGGTGCAATACTACTACGACATGAAAAACCGCTGGATCCGTGAGTTTATCAATGGATCCGGGACCGGCTTCCAGTACCGGCAGGACGCCGATGGAACCGCGATGATCTGGAGGGACTGACATGGATTCACTGGAACTGATGGTGGAGGAACACAAGAACATCAAGAGAATGCTGGGGGTGCTGCGCCGGGCTTCGTACCAGGTGCTTAAGGGAGACCCTGTTCCTTTCGATGACTTTGAGCGGATGATTTCCTTTGTCCGGGGGTATGCCGACCGGCATCACCACGGCAAGGAGGAGGAACTGCTGTTTAACCGCATGATGGAGGAAATGGGTCCGGTGGCGGAAAAATTGGTCCGTTTCGGAATGCTGGTGGAACACGATCTGGGACGGCTCTACATGGGCCAGCTGGAGGAGGCTCTGGAGAAGGTCCGGGGGGGCGATGATATGGCCCGGCTGGACGTAATCTCCAACGCCGTATCCTATACCCACCTCCTGAACCGGCATATCGACAAGGAGGATACCCTGGTATATCCCTTTGCCAGACGGGACCTGAAACCGGAAACCCTGGAGGAAGTGCATGCCAACAGCCGCGCCTTTGAGGAGGAAGCGGAAAAAGAGGGGACCCAGAAGAAATATCTGGATCTGCTGGAAGAACTGGAGGCCCGGTATCCGGTGGCTCCGGAGGGGAAGTGAAGCAATGAAACCGGTGGAACAACGGACGCTGGGGCAGGTGGCAGCCGGAACCCCGGGTGCCATGGAGGCCATGCAGGATCTGGGAATCGATTTTGTATTCTTTCCGGACCTGGTTCTGGGGGATGTGTTCCGGGAGACCCGGATTACCCCGGAGCGGTGGGGAAGGGTTCTTGAGCAGGCTGTGAAGGAACGGAAGAAGGAAAAGAGGCATTTCCGGAACTGGCTGGAGGAAAGCCCCCTGGAACTGCTGGATTTTCTGGTGGATACCTATCACAGCCGGCTGAGAAACGAATTGCCGGAACTGTCGGAACTGCTGTTTGTGGTGATGCAGGTTCACGGAAAGCGTTTTGGCCACCTCTTTGACATGCACCGGCTGTTCAATCAGCTGAGAACCGACCTGGAAGTTCATCTGGTGCGGGAGGAAGAGTACGTGTTCCCCCTGCTGGAGCAGAGGTTCCGGGGAGAGAATATGCCTGGGGATCCCGGGGAACTGCCGGCACTCCTGGCCGATTTTGAGAAGGACCATGCGGGAGCCGGAGGTATTCTCAGAAAACTGAGGGCACTGGCCGGAGGGTACGATTTTCCCGAGGGAATCTGCCGCACCATTGAAATTGCCTATACCCGTCTTTTCAACCTGGAACGGGAACTGCAGCAGCATATTTTTCTGGAAAATTATGTACTGATGAACCGGCTGAAGGAAATGGACAAAAAGGAACACTCCGGCCCCGTAGCGGCCGGAGTGCGGTAGCCGGCGGATCTCCGCCGGCTTAAATATTTCCGGGATACACATGGTTCAGGTACTGGCCGGCCAGCCGGACCAGCAGGTTCAGGGTGCCGGCGGGGGTGGGGGAGCCATCGCTCATCCGGTGCCGGGGAAAGAACCGGGTGAGGTGCAGGGGGATATCCGGGGAGATTTCCCCCAGGAAGGCAGCCAGCTGCCGGATCTCCTCGGGATCGTCGTTCATGCCCGGGACCACCAGGGTGGTAACCTCCACATGGCACTGCCGGGCAGCCATCCGTATGGTTTCCTTTACGGTTTCCAGTCCGCCCCCCAGTCTGTCCCGGTACACCTCCGGCCGGAAACTTTTCAGATCGATATTCAGGGCGTCCACCAGGGGAAGCAGCTGTTCCAGGGGCTCCGGAGAAATGAACCCGTTGGTGACCAGTACATTTTTCATTCCTGCCTCCCGGATAAGGCGGCCGGTGTCCAGGATCATCTCATACCAGATCAGAGGCTCGTTGTAGGTATAGGCAAGCCCTATGTTCCCCTGGCCGGTGAGGCTCAGGGCCTTTTCCACAAGGGATTCCGGGGACATGTACCGGGTCCGGACCTGCCCGGGTATACCCCGGGCAATTTCATGGTTCTGACAGTAAGGACAGTTCATATTGCACCCAACAGACCCCACGGAGAGAATGACGCTGCCCGGATGAAACCGGCGCAGCGGTTTTTTTTCGATGGGGTCCAGGGCCAGGGAACTGACTTCCCCGTAGGTGAGGGGAATCAGGGTGCCTTCCTGGTTTTTCCGGGCGCCGCAAAGGCCGCTTTCCTCCGGGGACAGAAGACAGCGGTGGGGACACAGGGTGCACAGCACCCGTGCGTCCGTCCGTTTTTCCCAGTACAGGGCCTCTCTGATGTTCAGCATATCATCACCTCAGTCCGGCCGGTGGCGGATCACCTGGAACCGTTCCAGCCGGTAAGGTTCGTCCGGGGAGATGCCGGCTTTTTCCAGGGCAATCCTGATCTGCATCTCAGGAGTGTCCACACCTTCCAGATCCGGAAGCAGCACTCCTCTTCGGCCTCCGGAGGATACGATTACACCGTACAGTCCGGGGTCAAGATCACCAGGCCCCTCCACAGACTCCGGGCTTCCCAGAACGTCTACGGTATAGGTCAGTTCCGGGAGTTCCTCCGGCCGCACCGGGGAAAACCGGGGATCCCGGAGTCCTGCGCTGACCGCATTCTCCCGGATTTCCTCCGCCAGGGATTCCCGGGTGGGACCCAGGGTGCCGATGCAGCCCCGGAGACGTCCCTGCTTTTTCAGACAGACAAAGACTCCGGCCGGCGGGTCCGGCAGTTCTCTGGCCCAGGCGGGAAGGTCCGGGACACTGCCCTCCAGCACCCGGGCCTCCAGAGCGTCCCGGGCCAGCTGTACCAATGGATCTCCGGCTGGACGGATGTTCATGGCTCCGGTCAGATATCCCACTCCGAAGGGACCTTCGTAACTGAAGATTTCCGGCAGTACGTCCAGGCCATCCAGGGCGCCGGCCAGCATTACCAGGGAGCGGGTTCCGCATTCTCCGGCCTTTTCCAGCTCGCTTTCGGAAAGACCGGTCAGTTCCCGGAGATTGCCGGAGGCCAGGATACGGCGGATTTTATCATCGAAGGCCGCGGCTTCCGGCCGGTATCCGGCGGGAGCGTCCGGGGTAAGCCGGTGGGAGAGATCTCCACTGGCCATAAGCACCGTCCGTCCCGGATGGTGTTCCACCACCTGCCGGATCATACGGCCCAGACTGTGGAGCCGGTTCAGGGGCAGTGCCGGAGTGGACAGATGGACCAGGCGGACCCGGGGCAGGGTCCGGGCGAGAAAGTACAGGGGAACCAGGGCTCCATGGTCCAGGACTTCCTGTCCGGCCGGCGGTCCCCCTGCAGCCACCCCCATGTCTTCTGCTCCCCGGATGATGTTGCGGGCCATGTGGAGATTGTTTTTAAAACTTAAATGGACCTGCGGTGCACCGAACCGGGAAAAATCACCCTCCAGAGTATCCCCCAGGGATACACAGAGGTAATCCCGGTAGAAAGGGGCATGGGGGGAGGTGAGTATCAGGGTGTCCGGCCGGTCGGCTGCAATCCGGCGGGCCACTTCCTCCAGACTCTCCCGGGTGCGGCAGGCACCGGAACCTTCGGCACCGCCCACCTCCGGAACCACGATGGGGGGATGGGGAACGATATAAGCGCTGATCAGGGTACCCATAACCTTCACTCCTTCCATCAGTTCTGCTTCCTGTCTTTATTCTACCCTCATCCGGGGAGAAAGGGCAGGTATTTGGAGCAGTTACAGATAAGATTTTTTTCTTCAGCAGTTGACAGCAGCGTAAGTACCCAATACAATAAAATTGTACCCATAGGGGGTATACGTATTAACAATGATTCTGCTCCGCAGAATAATGGAGGACTTCATATGGACTGGATTGTACCCGCATTGGGGATCTGGCTTTTGGCCATGGTGCTTTGGCGCCGCATTAAATACAGGGGGATTAAAAAGATGACCATTGAGGAACTGAAAAACAGACTGGACAACAAAGAGGACGTGATCGTACTGGACGTGCGGACACCGGAAGAACACCATGCTCAGAGGATTCCTGGAAGCACACTGATTCCGGTTTCCATGATTCCTTTTGAGGCAGAAAAGAAACTGGCGGACCGGGAAAAAGAGATTGTGGTATACTGTGCCAGCGGGTCCAGGGCTCTCAGCGCAGCCCACACACTGACCCGGATGGGATACAGCCGGGTATACAATCTGGGGGGCATCGGAAACTGGCCCTACAATACGGTATCAGGACGGGACTCTTAGGAGTCCTGTTTTTTTGCCGGGATCCGGGAATCACTTAAGTTTCCCCGTTCCGCGCCGATATACAGGGTACCATAATACCGGCAAGTGTTCTGCCATACCTGCCTGCCGGTAAATACAGGGAGGTACTATGTTCAGAAACCGAAAAGAGACCGGCGGGAAGCCGGTTGCCGTAAAACCGGAGGCCAGTGATTTCAGGGTACTGTTGGAGGCTATCCGTGAGGGAGGACAGGGCAGCCTGAAGCGGCTGGAGGAACCCTCCGGGATGGATCCGGAACTGACGGCTGCCTGGAACGCCCTGGTGGAGAGCATCCAGGAGGAACGGCGGTCGGTGACCCTGGGGGTAAACCGTCTGATGGAACAGGTGACCCGGATGGATTCTGTCCGGGACATGATCCGCAGTGTGGAAAAACAGACAGAAAGTCTGGAATCCATGGTGGCCAACTCAGAGGAACTGAACGCCTCCATCGAGGATGTCTCCAAAATTGCCCAGGAGGTGGCCGGTCATACTTCGGACACCAGCCGCAGCGCCCTGCAGGGGGCCCGGAACATGGAAAAATCCCGGGACTTTGTGGTACAGTCTTTCGGGGAGATCTCGGTGGTCAATCAGGAAATGGAGCAGGTCCGCGAAAAGACCCATTCCATCAATGAGATTATTGACATTGTCCGGGAGATCGCCGATCAGACCAATCTGCTGGCCCTGAATGCGGCCATCGAGGCGGCCCGGGCCGGAGAGGCAGGCCGGGGCTTTGCCGTGGTGGCCGATGAGGTCCGGAAGCTGGCGGAGCATACCAAGGAGTCCGTACAGCAGGTTCAGACCAACATTCAGGATCTGCAGAAGGCCATCGATTCCTCGGTGACCCGGATGAATTCCACCTCCGGACAGCTGGATTCCGGGAAGGAACTGGTGGAGGAATCCCTGGCCGGGGTCCTGGAGATCAGCGAATCGGTGCAGTCCATCAACGATACCATTACCCAGGTGGCAGCCAACACCGAGGAACAGTCGGCAGTCACCGAAACCTTCAGTACCGGAATTGTTCAGGTCTCCGGCGAGGCGGAACTGCTGACAGAGAACTGCCAGAAGACCGCCTCCCTTATCTACGAGACCAGCCGCAACATGGATGCTCTGCGGCTGGGGCTCATCAGGAACCGGGAGCATATGAGCGACGCCGACATGATCTCCGTCTACAAAACGGACCACCTGATCTGGCGCTGGAAGGTCTATAACATGCTGATGGGATTTGAGAAGGTGGACATGAATGCGGTGGGGAACTACCGGGAATGCCGCCTGGGAAAATGGTACTACGGCATTGAATGTGAGAAGGTAAAGCATCTTCCGGCCTTCCGGGAGATGGAAAAGCCCCATATGGATCTTCATGGTGCCGCCAAGAGTGCGGCTGAAGCCTACAACCGGGGAGACATGAACCTGGCCTGGCAGTATCTCGGCAAAATGGACGAGGCTTCGGTACGGGTGTTTGGGTTGCTGGAGAAAATAACAGCTCAGATGTAAACAGAACAAAACACGACAATATATCAATTTTACTTGATATATTGTCGTGTTTTATTATAATTAAG
>JAXGWN010000004.1:0-15578 GCA_040773285.1 Bacillota bacterium | reverse complement strand
TCCCCGGGTCTGGTCATCCCCATAATGGCATTGGCATTGGCTCCATCGTAATACAGAAGGCCGCCGGCATCATGGACGATTTTGGCCATCTCCTCAATATTTTTCTCAAACAGTCCCAGAGTACTGGGATTGGTCAGCATCAGGGCGGCGGTATCGTCCCCTACCACTGCCTTCAGGGCATCCAGATCGACATCTCCGTCTTTGGTGGACTTGATCTCCACCACCTTATAACCTGCCATTCTTGCTGTGGCCGGGTTGGTTCCGTGGGCGGAGTCCGGCACGATCACCTTTGTCCGCTTGAAGTCGCCCTTTTTCTCATGATAGGCCTTGATCACCTTGATACCGGCCAGTTCCCCGTGGGCGCCGGCTGCAGGCTGCAGGGTCATCTTGTCCATGCCGGTGACTTCAGCCAGATAAATTCCCAGTTCATACATAAGCTGCAGGGCTCCCTGAATGGTTTCCTCCGGCTGATACGGATGCAGCCACTGGAATCCTGCCAGACGGGCCATGGCCTCATTCACCTTGGGGTTGTATTTCATGGTACAGGAACCCAGAGGATAGAAGCCGGTATCCACACCGAAATTCAGGTTGGACAGACGGGTAAAGTGTCTGGCCACATCCACTTCACTGACCTGGGGCAAACGGGGGTCGGTCTTTCTCAGCATCTCCTCGGGAACCAGTTCTGTCAGGGGCTTTTTGGGCACGTCCCCTTTGGGCAGAAAATAGGCCTTGTGGCCCGGTGAACTCAGTTCAAAAATCAGGGGCTCCCGCTTACTTGTATTTCTGTTCATTGAAGATCACCTCCATAGCTTCTGCCGTCAGGTCAATTTCTTTCTTGGTACGGAACTCCGATGTGAAGAAGATCCCCATGTTGGGGTATTCCGGATAGAACCGCTCAGCGTCCACACAGCCCAGGATGCCCTGACGCAGCAGGCGTTTGTTCAGCAGCTGGGCCGGTATGGGCAGTTTCAGAGTGAACTCATCGAAGAAGTGTCCCTTGTTGGCCAGTTCCACTCCGTCAATGGCAGTAAATCTCTCCATGGCGTATGCGGCATTCTGCATGCTCTTGACCGCCATCTCCCTCAGACCCTTGGTGCCCAGGGTACTCAGGGTGATGTTGGTGGCCAGGGCGTACAGCGCCTGGTTGGAGCAAATGTTGGAGGAAGCCTTCTCCCGGCGGATGTGCTGCTCCCTTGCCTGCAGGGTCAGAACAAAGGCCCGGTTTCCTTCGGAATCGGTGGTCATGCCTGCAATCCGTCCGGGGATCTTACGGATCAGGCTTTCTTTGGCGGCGATCAGCCCGATGGAGGGACCACTGAAGTTGATGGGGCCG
The DNA here is from genome assembly GCA_040773285.1 of Bacillota bacterium. Classification (GTDB taxonomy): domain Bacteria; phylum Bacillota; class TC1; order TC1; family UBA5767; genus JAXGWN01. The sequence goes on along the minus strand of JAXGWN010000004.1, from coordinate 14,245 downwards.
GCAAAGCTCATGCCCTCTCCCACAACAATGTCAGCACCCAGATTGCCGGGAGCCTCAAACAGGCCCAGGCTTACCACATCACCTACCACAACGATCAGCAGGGCTCCGTGGGCGTGAGCCAGGTCAGCCACAGCTTTAACATCCTCAATGGTGCCGAAGAAGTTGGGATACTGAACCACCAGGGCTCCAGTGTCCTTGGTGATCAGTTTCTCGTAATTCTCCAGGGGAGTCTTCAGGTCCACCAATTCAGCGTACTTCACTTCCACATCCAGTCCGTTGGTGTAGGTTTCCAGGGTCTCCCGGTACTCCGGATGAACCCCCTTGGAGACCACAATCTCTTTTTTGCGGTCACAGGCCATCAGCATGGCCTCAGCCAGAGCAGTGGCTCCATCGTAAACGGAAGCGTTCGATATTTCCATACCAAACAGTTCGCAGACCATGGTCTGGAATTCGAAGATGTTCTGCAGAGTGCCCTGGGCAATCTCCGGCTGGTAGGGAGTGTAGGCGGTGTACCATTCGGAACGCTGTAAAATGGCATCCACGATCATGGGCATGTAGTGATCATAGGCACCACCGCCCAGGAAACTGATCAGCTGATCCATGTTTTTGTTCTGGTTGCTCATCTCCAGCAGGGTTCTTTTCAGTTCGTACTCGGCCATTCCTTCAGGAATATCCAGTTCCCGCTTCAGACGGACCGACTCGGGGATATCGGCAAACAGTTCCTCTATGCTGGAAAGCCCAATTTTTTCCAGCATTTTCTTCTTGTCATTTTCTGTAGCTGGCAAGTAGTTCATTCTTTCACCTCCATGGAATCGGTTGTACTATTTTGCACGCTTGTAGAAGGGGGTAGCCACCACTTTTGCTGCGACCCCTTTATCCCGGATCACAATTTCGATGTCATCGCCCACTTCCACCTTATTTACATCCACAATGGCCAGTCCCAGGCTTTTCTCAAAGGTGGGGGAATAAGTTCCTGTGGTGACGTACCCCACGTCCTCCCCATCCTTGGTGACCCGGTATTCAGCACGGGCAACGCCGCGGCCCACCATCTCAAAGCCCACAATTTTTCTGGGCCTTCCGGCAGCCTTCATGGCCGCCAGTGCCTCCCGGCCAATGAAATCTCCTTTGTCCAGGGCCACAAAACGTCCCAGTCCTGTTTCCAGAGGAGTAATTTCCTCGGTCATTTCGTGACCATACAGCGGCATCTTGGCCTCAAAGCGCAGGGTATCCCTGGCTCCCAGTCCACAGGGCAGCAGGTCAGCCGCACCGGCCGCCATCAGGGCTTTCCAGATCTGTACGGTGCTTTCCGCCGGGCAGTAGACCTCAAAGCCGTCCTCTCCGGTGTATCCGGTTCTGGAGATTATGCAATCCACGCCATCCACCTGTCCGTGAACAAAACTGTAATAATCCATGGGGGCCAGCTGGGTCTCCGTCAGTTTCTGAAGAATCTCCAAGGCCTTCGGGCCCTGAATGGCCACCTGGCCGGTTTCGGAGGACTCGTTGACAATGGTCACTTCCTCGTCTTCCAGGTTGTTCATGATCCAGGCGAAGTCTTTTTCAATATTGCCGGCATTTACCACCAGAAGATATTCTTCAGCCGCCTCCCGGTACACCAGCAGGTCATCCACCACTCCGCCAGTGGGCAGACAGAACAGTCCGTAGCGGACCTGACCGTCATGCATATCGGAAATATCGCTGCTGATCAGCCGCTGGATCAGGGCAACTGCACCCGGTCCGCTGATACGGATTTCCCCCATATGGCTGACGTCGAACAGTCCGGCCCTGGTCCGGACGGCAATGTGCTCTTCCTTGATACCGCTGTACTGCACAGGCATATCCCAGCCGCCGAAATCCACCATTTTGGCACCCAGTTCCCTGTGCACCGCATTCAGCGGTGTCACTTTCAGATCTGACATAAACGTACCTCCTCAAATTTTTGGCCGTTTTCCGTGTGAAAAAAAGGACATGGGAAAACAGCACCATTTCTTTGTGCCCTTTTCCCCTGTCCTTTTACCTGAGAGATTACCTTCCGGCTTTCCCCTTTGGTGTCTTGCAGACGCAATCCTCTCCAGAGGGTGTGTCCGACGGCAGTTCTTTTGCCTGAAAGTTTCCCATTCCGCTGCACCTGCGGCCGGTTGCTTCTTCGGCGCCCCAGCAGGATCTCTCCCACCGTCGTTCATTCACACATATTTGTTTGATTATGATTATTATCCTACAATCACTTGAAAATGCAACGGAATCGGTTTCTTAAGAAAGTTCTTTCTTTCACAACAACAGAGGCGGCCCGGAAGCCGCCCCCATTCATATTCTTTTTGGTCTTCTGAAAAACAGAAGAGCGGCTCCGGCGGCAATTCCCGCAAGGCTCACCAGCTGGGCTGCCCTGAGAGGCCCCAGCATCAGGCTGTCGGTACGGAGCCCCTCAATAAAGAACCGGCCCAGGGAATAAAGGATCAGATACAGTGCCAGAATCCTGCCCTCCGGTTCCCGCCAGCGGCGGGCCACCAGAAAAAGGACTGCGAACACCAACAGGTTCCACAGAGATTCGTAGAGAAACGTGGGGTGGTAGTATACGCCGTTAATGTTCATTCCCTCCCGGATGAACTCCGGGAACCGGGCCATAAAAGAGGGCTCCACCGGACCCCCGTGGGCCTCCTGATTGAAAAAATTCCCCCACCGGCCGATGGACTGGGCCAGCACCACTCCAGGGGCCACCAGATCCAGATACAAAAACGGGCTCAGTTTTTTTCTCCGGGAGTACCAGAAAAAGAAAGCGATCCCGGCCAGAAGGCCCCCGTGAATGGCCAGCCCTCCATGCCAGACAGCCGGAATCTCCGACAGATTCTTGCGGTAGAAATCCCACTGAAAAATCACATAGTAGAGCCGGGCCCCCAGAAAAGCCACTGGGAGCATGTAAATTGCCCCATCCAGCCAGGGTTCCGGGTCCAGCCCCCTCAGCCTGGCTCCGGCGTGTACCACCAGAAATGCAGCCAGAATACCCAGTCCTATCATAATACCGTACCAGGTAACGGTCACAGGACCTGCCTGAAATGCAATCGGATTCATATTACCTCCAAAAAATCAGAGAGCCGCGAGGCTCTCTAGGCATGATTTGGTCCGGAGCAGATCTCCAGTTCCACGGTTTTGGTCAGAACGTCGATGTAACTGAAGGACATACGCCGTAGTGAGTCCTCCACATCGTTGAGAAGAATCACAAACACATTGGGGTAGGTCTGTTCCAGAACACCACTTTTCTCCACAATGCGTTTTCTTCCTGTATTGGCCCGGACAATGACCTCACGGCCGATATGCGCTTTCAGTCCGTTCCTTATGCTGGTAATCTCCTGTTTGCTTGCCACAGGACCACCTCTTTCCATAAGCACTGGATTCATTATACCACAGTTCATATGGAAATTGAAGAATTATTTTACTGGAACAGGTATGCCTTGTCAATATTAAATTTTATATTTTTCTTCTCCCGCCATTTCCCGGTGCAGGGCACCGGTAAGGGCAGCAAACTCCTGCAGGGACAGGGTTTCTCCCCTCCGTCCGGGGTCCACACTGCACTCTTCCAGCAGGTGGGACAGCCGGTCACGGGAGACCTCCGGGAACCCCGCCGTAAGGGTATTGAGAAGCGTCTTCCGTCTCTGGGCGAACGCAGCCTTCACCACCCGGAAAAACAGTTTCTTATCCGGAACCTGCACCGGCGGCTCCCGCAGTATATCCAGCCGGATCACCGCTGAGTCCACCGAAGGTGGCGGCCAGAAGGCCCCGGGCTTCACCAGGCGGATTCTTTGCACCCGGCTGTGATACTGAACCGCCACGGACAGAGCTCCATAATCCTTTCCTCCGGGAGGAGCCTCCATCCGCTGCCCCACTTCTTTCTGTACCATAACAGTGACCGAAGTGACCAGGCTCTCCTCTTCCAGCAGTTTCATCAGAATGGGAGTGGTGATGTAATACGGAAGATTGGCCACCACCTTATAGGGTTCACCGGCCAGCTGATCCAGCGACATCTTCATGCAGTCCCCGGAAATCAGCTGCACATTGTCCAGATCCTCCAGGGTCTCCCCCAGTACTTCCACGGCTTTGGTGTCGATCTCCACCGCCAGCACCCGGCGGGCCCGACCGGCCAGGGCACGGGTCAGAGTGCCGAACCCCGGCCCGATCTCCACCACCAGATCCTCAGGACCGATCTCCGCTCCATCCAGAGTATCCAGGATCACGTGTTCATCCAGCAGGAAATTCTGTCCGAAGCGCTTTTTCATCCGGAAGCCGTAGGCTTTCTGCAGCCTCTTTATGGTTCCGGCATCCGTCAGTTTAATCATGTTCCATCTCCTCAACCATGGAAAGTGAAATTCTCTGCCTTTCCAGATCCACATCCAGCACCCGGACCTCCACCTGATCCCCCACACGGACCACTTCCAGCGGGTTTTTCACGAAACGGCCGGAGAGCCGGGACACATGGACCAGTCCATCCTGGTGTACCCCAATGTCCACAAAAGCACCAAAATCCACCACATTGCGGACCACACCGGTAAGTCGCATCCCCGGTTTCAGGTCCTTCAGTTCCATAATCCCTGAGCGGAACACCGGAGGAGGCAGTTCCTCCCGGGGATCACGGCCCGGTCTGGCCAGTTCCTGCAGGATATCCCTCAGGGTTGGCACCCCTACCCCGATTTCCCGGGCTGTATCCTCCAGTGACAGCTTTTGCCAGTCCGGAGGAAGGGGAAATCCGGTGATTTTCAGCAGTTTTTCCGCTGCCGCATACGATTCCGGGTGAACCGCCGTATTGTCCAGCAGGTCCTCCCCGCCAGGGATCCGAAGAAACCCTGCCGCCTGCTCAAAGGTTTTGGGGCCCAGGCCCTTCACCTTTTTCAGTTCCCTGCGGCTGCGGAACCGTCCGGACTCCTGGCGGTGCTCCACGATGCTGGCGGCAATCCGCTCCGGAATGCCGGCCACATGCCGCAGCAGAGCCACCGATGCGGTGTTCAGATCCACGCCCACCCCATTCACACAGTCCTCCACCACCCGGTCCAATGTTTCGCCCAGTCTCTTCTGATTCACGTCATGCTGATACTGCCCCACCCCGATGGCCTTTGGCTCAATCTTAACCAGTTCCGCCAGGGGATCGATCAGGCGCCGGGCAATGGATACCGCGCTGCGGAGCGTTACATCCAGGTCCGGGAACTCTTCTGCTCCGGCTTTGGATGCTGAATATACAGAGGCCCCGGCCTCATTGGTGACCGTATAGGCCACGGGCCGGTTCAGTTCCGGCAGTACGGTCTGCAGAAACTCCTCGCTTTCCCGGCAGGCGGTTCCGTTGCCCAGACTGATGACATCCACCTTCCAGCGGGCGACCATCTCCCGGATGGTCCGGGCGCTTTCTGCCGTGCGGCTCTGGGGTTTTGTGGGATAGATAACCCCGGTTTCCAGAACGGCACCGGCATCATCCACACAGGCCAGTTTACAGCCGGTCCGGAAGGCCGGGTCATAGCCCAGAACCACCCGGTCCCTGACCGGAGGCTGCAGCAGAAGGTTTCTCAGGTTGGCGGCAAATACCCGGATGGCATTTTCCTCGGCCGCCTCAGTCAGTTCCCCCCTTATTTCCCGTTCCAGAGCCGGCGCCAGAAGCCGGCGGTATCCATCGTATACCGCCTTCTTGATCTCCGGCAGAAACAGTACTTTTTTCTTCACATTTTTCCGCAGAACGTTTTCCATGATCTCCAGATCCGGCATTTCCAGACGGACGGACAAGACGTCCTCTTTCTCCCCCCGGTTCAGAGCCAGCACCCGGTGGGGAGCGATTCTGGAAATCCGTTCCGTATACTGATAATACATCTCATAGGGTGTCCGCTGCCCGGACTTCTCTCTGCAGTCGGACACCACAAAGCCCTTTTCCCGGATCCTGTTCCGGGCCCAGCGGCGCAGGGCAGCATCGTCTGTAAACCGTTCCGCCAGAATATCCATGGCTCCCTGCAGAGCCTCCTGGCTGTCCTGAACCCCTTTTTCCGGATCCATGAACTGCCGAAGGGTCTCCTCCCGGTTTCCCTGCTCCAGAGTGAGCATCAGGTCGGCCAGGGGTTCCAGTCCCTTTTCCCGGGCAGCCATGGCCCGGGTCACCCGCCGGGGCCGGAAGGGACGGTACAGGTCCTCCACCTCCACCAGGGTTTCTGCCTGCACCAGGGCCGCTTCCAATTCCCCGTTCAGGAGATCCCGGGCGGACAGCAGTCCCCTTACCTCCTGTTTTCTTTTCTCCAGACTGTTGAGATAGTCCAGCCTCTCTTCCAGTTGTCTCAGCTGACCATCATCCAGGGATCCGGTCACTTCCTTCCGGTACCTGGCAATAAAGGGAACCGTGTTTCCCTCTTCCAGCAGCTGCACCGCCGCCACTGCCTGCTGAGGCCGAATATTCAGTTCGCGCGCAATTTTTCCGGCTATATCCAAAATATTTCCTCCAGTTTCCATTGGGTTTCCTGTCCCTGATTATACCCGTACCGCAGCGGCTCCGCCAGAACAATCAAAAATGCGGCAGGACCAGCCTGCCGCATCGGTTATTGGGCGATCATGGGAGACTCAAAGGGCATGGGCCCTCCCATGGAACCGTTCATCAGAAGAACCATATCTCCCTCATTCAGTCCACCGGTTATCTCCACATGACTGTCCCCCTCGACTCCCAGGGAGACCTCCAGCGGTTCCGGGAGCCCTTCCGCATTCTTAATCTGAACCACTCCGAGACCGTCCTCCATGATGGTGACCGCCTCCTTTGGAAGAACCAGCACATTCTCCCGGTTTTCAACGAAGATATCGGCATCGCCGCTCATCCCCGGCAGCACCTTTCCTGCTCCATCCACCTGAATTTCCGCCCGAAAATTTACGTTTCCGCTCTCTGTGACCCCGGTTTTTGACACATAACTGACCACGCCCCGGAACACCTCATCCCCAAAGGCATTGAAGTAAACCTCTGCCGGCTGCCCCACATAGATCCTGGCTACGTCGTATTCGTCCACCACCACCCGCATTTTGAGGGCCCCCACCGAACTGATCACAATGGCATTTCCTGTGTCCGGTGACTTTTCACCAGCCTTTACGTTCAGTTCCACCACCTTGCCGGATACCGTGGATCTCACCTGATACTTTTCCAGATTCCGGGTGGCCTCCTCCAGTGCCAGCCGCGACTGTTCCAGGGCCAGGGAGGCCTCCATATCCCCGATTTCCGCCGAACCCGGTTCGATCCGGTACAGTACGGTGGAGGGATTCACCTGATCACCGGCCCGCCTTTCCACAGCAGCAATGGTACCCCGGGTCTTTGCCTTCACCACCAGGTCCTCCGGATAAGCCAGTTCGCCGTTTTCCAGGGCGGATATGGTGGTGCCACCCTTATCGGTCTGTACCCGGGCCTTGTCGCCGGCTTTGAGACTGCCGGGGTTTTCCAGTTCAAGGGTCACAATGCGGGTAATCCCCCCGGAGGCGGTCACCGTATTGGCCGTATCCACAGCAGTCACGCGGGCATCCATAAAATAGATGTAGTCCGGCAGGAACACCTTCACGGTTTCCCCCACGGAAAACCGGGCAGCGTCGTTCACATTGAAGGCGTTGCGCAGCACCAGACGGTTGCGGGTCTCCACCAGGGCCACCACGGTATCCGGAGTCACCTGCGAGCCCGGCTCCAGATTCATCTCCTTGACGATCCCGGTAACCCCTGCGGTAATGGTACTGCTTTTGGTGCCGCCGTAATCTGCATACTCTTTCCTTTTTTTATCATATTCCAGCCGGGCCATTCTCAGGGCCAGCCGGGCCTCGGTATCATCCAGGGTATACAAAAGCGTTCCCGCCTGAACCTCCTGATCCAGTGAGACATTCACGGACCGTACCATGGCACCGGGGATCACAGAAATGGTCTCCTCGCTTTCCGCGATGGCATTTCCTGCGGCATAAATGGTTTTTTTCACATCCCCCCGCTCCACCATAACCTCAGGATACATCATCTCTCCCTCACCGGGAAACTCAGGCTCCGGCGGTCCTCCAGGGCCCAGGAACCGGTATCCCCCATACACCAGGGCAGCCAGCACCCCCAGGATCAGCAGTTTTTTCAGCAGACCGGCCTCCCGGAACTTCTGCCGGAGGCTTCCGGCAATTTCTCTGATTTTTGACATCTTCTTCCTCCGTTATTCATTCCGAATGGCTTCCAGTGGACTGATCCTGGCAGCCTTTGAAGCAGGATAGAGTCCCGCCAGCAGTCCGATCACCACGGAAAATCCCAGGGCAAACAGGGCCAGCCAGGGGGGTATCACCGCCAGATCGCCGGAAAGGCCCATTCCCTGCTGCATCATGTTGCCGGCCACCGCATTGACCACCCGGACAATCAGGTAACTGGAGCCAAGGCCCCAGACTCCTCCCAGTATCCCAATGAGGGCAGCCTCTGTAAGAAACATCAGTTTGATGTTGGGGATGGTGGCGCCAATCACTTTCATAACTCCGATTTCCCGGTTTCTTTCCAGAATGGCCATGGTCATTGTATTGATGATCCCGATGGTGGCCACCAGCAGGGCCACGGAACCGATTCCTCCCAGGATCAGCTGCACGATCAGGAAAAACTGATTCAGCTCCTCCAGCATGTCGGTGGGAGACCAGGTTTCCAGTCCCGCCTGCCGGATGCCCTCCACCACATCGGGCACCTGTTCATTGCTGAGCACCTTTACCCGGACATTGTCATAACCGGTCTCCTGGGGACGGCGTCCTCCACCGGAGGTCTCTCCGGTGCCAAACCATTCATTCATTTCCTGGACCATGGATATGGGCACATAGATTATACTGCCCCAGTCCCCGGTGCCTTCGGCCAGAACACCGGTAATATTCAGTTTATAGTTTTTCTTCTTGATCTCGTTTTCACCCAGGTACTGCTCCAGGACCAGGTTTACACTGCGGCCGACCACCGGCAGCCGGGTGGGATTGTAACTGATGTCCGGACCCATATACTGGTCTTTTTCGTTTCCTGCTCCCCGGTCCGGCCGGCTCCTGCTTTTCTCAAAGAAACTGGTGGGGAAGTTATAGGATACCACCACTTCCCTCCGGTCCCCGGCAGAAAGAGATCCCTCAGCCAGCTTGTATCCGAATGCCTCCGCCTTGGAAAAATCCAGTCCCATAACACTGGGATTGTTGTACTGACGGCCCATCTGCACTTCCGCAGGTCCATAGAATCCCACCACCGGCATCACTGCCTGCACTCCGGGAATCTGTTCCAGCAGAGTTATATCAGCCTCCCGGATCCTGGGATTGACCCCCGGCTCCACATTGTTGTAGTTGGTATACACCTGCAGGATGCTGAGGTCCCCGAAGTCCCCCAGGGATTCCGTGGCGCTTTTCTGCAGTCCGATGCCCAGGGATACCATGCTGACAATGGCGGCCGTCCCTATAGCCACCCCCAGGGCCGTCAGGATTGTGCGGCCTTTTCTTTTCTTCAGGTTCCGGATGGAAATCCGGACGCCATCTCCCACCTTCATCTACAGTTCCCCCTCCCCGACAATCAGCCCGTCCCGGAGGAATACCGACCGGTCACAGCTGTCCGCCAGTTCCCGGTCATGGGTGACAATCAGGAAGGTGCTGTTGTTTTCCTGATTGATCCGGTGCAGCAGTTCCATAATTTCCGAGCCGGTATGACTGTCCAGGTTTCCGGTGGGCTCATCCGCCAGAATCACCTTGGGCCTGGTCACCAAAGCACGGGCTATGCTGACCCTCTGCTGCTGACCCCCGGACAGTTCGCTGGGCCGGTGATGCATCCGGTCCCCCAGTCACACCAGGTCCAGTGCCTCTGCTGCCGCTTCCCGGCGCCTGTTTTCCGGATACTCCGAAAAAATAAGCGGCAGTTCCACATTCTCCAGTGCCGTCAGATAAGGCATGAGATTATATGACTGAAAGATAAAACCCATATTTTCCCGGCGGAATATGCACAGTCTGTTCTCCGTCAGTTTCTGAATTTCCAGGTCGTCCACCAGAATCCTGCCCTCGCTGGGCTTCATCAGGCCTCCGATCAGATTCAGCAGAGTGGATTTCCCGGATCCGGAGGCTCCGCACAGGGCCGTAAACTCCCCGGGTTCCACGGTAAGGTCGATGCCATGCAGCACCGGAACCACCACTTTTCCCATCTGAAAATTATGTTTTAACTGTTCCACCACGATACGTCCAGGCATCTTCAGTCCCCTTCCCTTATTCACTTCTTTCCGGACGATTCAGCCGGACTCCCGGTTCCGTATTTCCCGGATATATTGTATTCACAGACCACCTCCGGCGGGATTTACCGATTCAGCCTGTCATTTTTTCCTGTTTTTGATATAATTCCCCTTGAGACCATTAAAAGGAGTCCCCATCATGATTGAAAATCTTTTTACACAGGCAACCCGCGACATCCATATTGTATCCGGGTTTGAAGTGAAACAAAAGGCCAAAAAATATGAGGATATGGGTCTGAAGGTGATCCATCTGGAACTGGGGGAACCGGATTTCGATACTCCGGCCAACATAACCGAGGCCGGAATCGCAGCCCTGCGCCAGGGACATACCCACTACGGGCCGGCTCTGGGCATCCCCGCCTTCCGTGAGTCCATTGCCCGGTACGTGCGCCGCTATAAGAATATACCGGCGGAGGCCGCCAATGTGGTGGTGACACCAGGAGCCAAACCCATTCTTTTCTACACCCTGCTGAGCCTTATCGGACCTGGGGATGAGGTAATCCTTCCATCTCCGGGCTTTATGATCTACGATGCCATGACCCGGTTTCTGGGCGGTGTACCGGTTCCCCTTCCTCTCCGGGAGGAACGGAACTTCCGCTTTGATATCGGGGAACTGGAATCCCTGCTGACCCCCCGGACAAAACTTCTGATCCTCAACTCCCCCCAGAACCCTACCGGAGGCTATCTGACCCCGGAGGATCTTGCCGCCGTAGCGGACCTGGTCCGGGACCGGAACATGCTGGTTCTGTCTGATGAGATTTATGACCGGATGATCTATTCGGGAAACCCGCCGGTGTCTATCGCCTCCCTGCCGGGAATGGCGGAAAAAACCATCGTGCTGGACGGATTTTCCAAAACCTATGCCATGACCGGCTGGAGACTGGGATACGGAGTGATGCCGGAAGCAGTGGCCCGGCTGTTCAGCCCCCTGATTGTCAGTTCCAACTCCTGTACCGCCTCCTTCACACAGTTCGCAGGTATAGAGGCCCTGGAGGGAGATCAGAGCGCCGTCACAGCCATGATCGGTGAGTTCCACCGCCGCCGTGACCTGATGGTAAACGGATTCAACAGCATTGCCGGAATTCACTGTGTCATGCCGGAAGGCGCTTTCTACGCTTTCCCCAACATCAGTTCCCTGGGAAAAAACAGTCAGGAAATGGCGGACTATCTGCTGGATGAGGCCCAGGTGGCCTGCCTTCCCGGATCCACCTTCGGAACCCACGGGGAAGGGTACCTTCGGTTTTCCTACGCTAATTCCGTGGAAAATATAGCCGAGGCTCTGAACCGTATAGAAGCCTGCGTTAAAAAACTGAAATAAAATCAGGCCCTGCCGGCGGCAGGGCCTGATTTACTCTATGGGAAGGCTGAACCGGAAACTGACTCCTCCGGGAATGTTATCCGCGCCCCAGCTGCCCCCATGGGCCCTGGTCACGTCCCGGACAATGGTAAGGCCAAGGCCCGTACCCCCGTACGATCTCTTTCTGGCCGGGTCCTCCTTGACAAAGGGATCCCATATGCTTTCCAGGCGGTCCTCCGGTATGTGGCTGCCGCTGTTCTCCACCTTTGTCACCAGAAATTCCCCGTCCCTGAAAACCAGGATCCGGATCCTGGCTGCATCGTCCACATGGTCCAGAGCATTGCTGAGAAGGTTGGTCAGAGCCCTGCCCAGCAGTTCTGCATCCCCGGGAATCTCTGGCAATTCAGCCGAAATCTCCACCTCGGGCACAATTCCCCGGTGCTCAAACTCCATGCGGAACCTTTCCAGGTTCTTCCTGACCAGACTTCCGTAATCGAGACTCTCCCGGTTTGAAACGGCCGATCCCTTCTCCAGCCGGGAAATATCCAGCAGTTCCCCCACCATCCGTGTCATTTTCTCCGACTCATCCAGGATCACCCGAAGGTATTCTTCCTGTCTGCCGGAATCCGCCACCCCATCCAGCAGGCCCTCTGTATAGCCGCGGATCAGAGCCAGGGGAGTCTTCAGTTCGTGGGAGGCGCCGGCCATAAACTCCAGCCGGGCCATTTCCATTTTCTGTTTCTCCGCAATCTCCTTCTGCAGGTCCCCGATGGTCTCTTCCAGACGGTCCGCCAAAAGATTGAAGTCGCGGCCCAGCTGCCCGATTTCATCCCGGGAATCCCCCTGGTAGCGGAGAGAAAAATCGAGATTCCGCATTTTCCCGGTCATCCGGCTCAGGGCAATAATCGGCCTGGAAAAACCCCGGGCATAAAACGCTGCCACCAGCAGAGATGCCAGAAGCGCTGCAGCAGCCGGAAACACGCTGAACCGGTTGAAAATCCCGATGCTGGCATCAATGGACTGAACCGGTGTCTGCAAAAGCAGCTGCTGCCCCCCCGCCAGGCTCTCCTGCCGGACCAGCACCTCCTGGGCACTTTCCCGTCCCTTCCCCGCCGGCATTCCCATCCCCATCCGGTTCATGTGGCTCATCATCCCTCCGGACCGGCTCAGGTTGTGGGAACTGTAAAGGATCTCTCCGGAAGGCTCCTGCCAGATCAGCACCGGACCGCTGATCCGGTAACTGATTTCATCCAGCAGGGCGGACCGGTCTTCTGTCAGGGGATCCTCCCAGATCTCCCGGACCCCGGCGGCCGCCTCCTCCAGTTTTTTCTCCTGGGCACGGTAATAATAGGGCTCCAGCAGCAGACTGTTCATGGCCACCGTGGCCAGGACGGAGATCAGGACCACCAGAGTCATTCCCAGCATCATTTTTCTGGCAATCGAACTGTCGGTCATTGCGATTCCCCCCGGAAGCGATACCCGAATCCCCGTACGGTCTCAATCCGTTCCCCCTGATCCTCCAGCCGGGCCCGGAGCCTCTTTACATGCGTATCCACGGTCCGCAGATCCCCATAATAATCGTAACCCCAGACCGCATTCAGAAGCATTTCGCGACTCAGTGCCTGGCCGGAGTGGCGGATAAAATATTCCAGCAGTTCATACTCCCTGGGGCTCAGGGAGAGTTCTTTCCCATGAAGATACACCAGGCGTGCCTGGTTGTCCATACGGAGGTCTCCCTCTCCATCCTCCGGCAACTCCGGGCGGGCCCGGCGCAGCAGGGCCAGAACCCGGGCGGTAAGGACCCTGGGCCGGAAAGGCTTGGCAATATACTCATCCGCTCCCAGCTCAAATCCGAACAGTTCATCGTTTTCCGCATCCCGGGCGGTCAGCATGATCACCGGAATCCGGGATCTGCTCCGGATGGACTTCAGTACCGACCAGCCATCCACCCCGGGCATCATGACGTCCAGAATCACCAGATCAAAGTCCTGGCGCTCCAGTGCCTCCATGGCCTGGATTCCATCCTCCACCCCGGTAACCTCAATTCCCTCCCGTTCCAGGTAGTCACGGATCAGGATCCGCAGTGCAGGCTCATCATCGGCATACAGTACCCGGTACATGGATCAGCCTCCTTCAATCCCTGAAAAAAGATCCAGGGTTTCCCCGGGGTCCAGGGAGGTGTCCATCTGAGCGGCTGCTGATACGTTGCGGCCCCGGCACAACAACTGGACTCCAGGCCGCAGTCCATGGTCCGGATCGTATATCATGGTATGGAAGTCCTCTCCATACCGGTCAGCCAGCCACTTCAGAGCCTCCCTGGGGGTCCCGGCAGGAACCTCCATTTCCCCGGCTCCGGTCACCGACCTGACCAGACTGTACATCCTTATCCTCATAGCATCTTTCCTTTCCACCCTGAAATGGTATATGATTGTATATACCCCAATCAGGGGCTACAGCCTTATTGTAATCCATTTGTGTGACAATTCTTTGTCACCTGAAAAAATATTCCAAGGAGTTTGAGATGAAATTACAGAAAGAACGGGAGAAAATTGTTGAATACGGCAACCGGCTGATTGAGTCCCGGCTGACCACCGGTACCGGTGGAAACCTCAGTATCTTCAACCGGGAGACAGGCCTTTATGCCATTAAACCCAGTGGCGTGGAATACCGGGACATCACACCGGAGGATGTGGTGGTGATGGATCTGGAGGGAAATGTGGTG
>JAXGWN010000003.1:0-16753 GCA_040773285.1 Bacillota bacterium | reverse complement strand
TCCGGGTCGCTGCTGCCCACACTGATGGCCACAAAGACATCGTTGGGTGCCATGGCGTAGCGGAGGCTGGCCTCCGGCAGTTCCGGAGTGAGGGCCTTCTCCTGGTAATAAAGGGCTCCTTCGCTTACCCGGAGACCAGAGGTCTTCAGGCTGGTGGCATCCCGGGTCAGCCGCAGGGGATCGGTTTCCACATTCTCCAGCATCACCGAGGTCTCCCGGCTGCCGGGCTTCAGGCTGACCATGGAGTAGGCGCTCTGATTCTGTTCTTTCAGGAAAAATACGATATCTCCATTGTCCCCATAACTGGGGGCCAGGGCATCGGCCCCGCCTCCGGCATACAGAGGGCTGAGATCCAGGGTCCCGGAGGGCTGCTGCCCTTTCTGGGAGGCGATCATCAGGGTCTCATCGAGACGGGTCTGTCCGCTGAGGTCCACATCATCCACATTGCGGTCCGGGGTCCCGGATACCGGGGGCTTCACGGTACCGGCCGGAGGCTCAGTCTCTCCGGCAGCCGGTGCGTCCGGCTCATCCTGTCCGCCGGGTTCTTCCCCGTCAGGAGTTTCCGTGCCATCCGGAATTTCCGGATCCGTTCCATCCGGAACTTCGTCCGGGGTCTGTCCGGGGGTTTCCCACGGAACCTCCGTTCCCGGGTTCTCCGGAATCACCACGGTGCCGGGATCCTCAGGATCTCCGGGCACTTCCGGCACGGGACGTTCCCCTACGCTGGGGCCACCATCCGGCACTGCCGGTCCCGGCAGTTTCCCGCCGGCCACGCTGACACCCCAGAAAACCACAGCGGCTGCCGCCACGGCGGCCACCCCCCGGAATACCGGGGAGGTCCGGAGAAACCATCCGGCCACCCGGTGCACCCGGGCGCCGCCGGACGCCGGCTGGCGGCGGACGGCCTCCATAACCCTAACACTGAAATCCTCCGGCACCTCCCGGGGCACCAGGGCTCCGGTCAGTGCTTCTTCCAGCTGACTGAACGCATCGTATTCGGCCCGGCACTGCGGGCACTGGGCGAGATGGCTCTGAAGCAGGCGCATATCATCCGCATTCAGGGTTCCATCCAGTTTTTTCTGCATCATCCGGCATGCCTGTTCACAATCCTGCCTCAAAGGTCTCACCTCCTTATCCAAAACTTTCTTTATTTTCCCCTGTGGCCTGCGCCGTCCAGGGTACTGATCAGCATCTGTTTGCCCCGGTGGATTCTCGATTCCACCGCTGACAGGGACAGATTCAGCATTTCCGCAATTTCCCGATAGGACAGGTCCTCCAGGTACCGGAGCACCAAAGGCATCCGGTAGTTTTCCGGCAGCCCGGCCAGGGCTTCCCGGACCCGGCGTCTGGTTTCCGCATTCTCGGCGTACAGTTCCGGATGGCTTGCCACCTCCGGATCCGAGGGAACAAAGTCCGCCACCTCATCCAGAGAGGTCATGGCCTCCCGTTTCTGCCGGAGCATGGAATAACACTGATTGGCCGCCACCTTGTACATCCAGCTGAAAAACGGGCGGCCCGGATCGTATTTGTCCAGGGACCGGTATATTTTTATAAACGCCTCCTGGCCCAGATCCTGGGCCTCCTCAGAGTCATTGGTAAGCCGGTAGGCCAGAGAATAAATCTGGCGCTCGTACCGCTTTACCAGAACCCCGAAGGCCTCGGTGGTGCCACCCAGCACCTGCCGGACCAGCAGTTCATCGGAGAGCGATTCCATGACATCACATCCTCGCACCCTTCGTAATATAATACGCGGAAGGGTTGTAAAAACTTGCAGAATTCAGCCGAAACGCATAAAAATTTCTTATAAGCAGCAAACAGGGGCAGAGCCCCCTCCGGTCAGGCCTGTCTCAGCCAGGCTTCCAGCCGGTAGATGCTCTGTCCCAGACTGCGGAACCGTTCCTCATATTCCGTGGGCACATCCCCGGGGGCCTCCATGAGGCCGTAGTCCAGCCGGATGTTTTTCATGTCCCATCCGGCCGCACAGAACTCATTCAGGGAAAATTCAAACAGCCCCCGGTTGTCGGTCTTGAAATGGATTTCTCCTCCGGGCGCCAGCAGCCGGCCGTACATGGCCAGGAAGTCCCGGTGGGTCAGCCGGCGCTTGCTGTGGCGCCTTTTGGGCCAGGGATCCGAGAAATTCAGATAGATACGGTCCAGTTCCCCCTGGGCAAACACCGCTTCGGCTCCCGCCACATCAAAATAGAGCAGTTTCAGGTTTTCCGGCTGACCCTCTTCGGCCTTCTTCGCGGTCTTCAGAAGAACCTCCGGTTCCTTCTCCACCCCGATGAACCCGGTGTCCGGCTCATTGACCGCCTTGGTTGTAATAAACCGGCCTTTCCCGGATCCGAATTCCACCTGGATCTCCTCCCGGTCCAGTACGTCCCGCCAGCGGCCCCTCAGTTTTCCGGGCTCATTGACTACGTATTCCTCAAACTCATTCATCAGTTTTTCCCGGGTGCCGGGTTTTCTCCGTAAACGCATTCCGTCGTTTCCTCCATACAACCTAACGGCGAAGTGTGGCGGTCAAAGCCTCCGGGCTCAGCAAAAGATCCAGGGCCTCCCCGATGCTGCGGCAAAGGATCCGGGCGCCTCCCAGGATCCTGGGGTCCAGTCCTTCGGATTCCAGCACAGCGATTCCCAGATCGGCGGCCAGAAGCATCTCCCGGTCGTTGGCCCCGTTTCCCAGGGCACAGACCCCGCCGGTCAGCCGCCGGACCAGAGCCTCTTTCTGTTCTCCCTGACCGGAGTCGTCAATAATCTCAAGACGAAGGGGCAGCCCGGAAAGTTCCCGGGCGGCAGACCCGAATGTATCCGCGGTCACCACGTGGATTTCAAGGTCCCCGGCCAGCTTCAGGATCCGTTCCTTAATCTCGGGGGCCACAGTGCCCCCGGAGGCGATGGTGCCGTTATAATCCAGCACCAGATGATTGAACTCCAGGGTCCTGTCACCAGGTATCTTCCGTATCAGCACAGTTCCTCCTCCAGACAGTCGTCAATCCTGAACTGGACCATGCGGCGGCCCTGGAATTCATTGATGTCCGGTACCCCCACCAGCCGGTAGGGCCCCGGGGACTCCAGATGCGCACCAAAGCGCCAGCAGCTGATCCGGTCTTTTTCCAGCCGGGTATGCCGGCCATCCCGGCTGTAGGCCACCCGGTCCGCCAGGAAATCCTCCACCAGAAAGCGGGGCCGGGAAAAGCCGGTACCGAAGGGCTCCATCTCCTCCAGGGCTTCGGCCAGACCCATGGTCAGACTCTCCCAGGGAAGTCTGGCCTCCACGGCCACCTCCCGGCACATTTCTTTTCCCTTCATCCGGTTTCTTACTTCCGTTTCCACAAAATTTTTAAGCATCACCAGGTTGTCCTGCCGGACGGTGAGCCCGCAGGCCTGGGCGTGGCCCCCGTAGCCGGCCAGCAGGGCGCTCATCTTATCAAGAAGTTCCTTCATATTGAGCCCGGGCACGGAGCGCCCCGACCCCTTGAAGGTGCCGGCCTCTCCCCGGCCCAGCACGATGGCGGGCCGCTGGTAGTTTTCCCGGAGCCGTCCGGCGATCAGGCCCACGATGCCCTCATGGAACCGGGGGTCGGCCAGAAAATAGATCTCCTTGTCCGGCTCCAGCAGGGTTTCCGCCAGGGCGTACTGGGTCTCCAGCAGTTCCTGCCGCTTCCGGTTGTGTTCCCACAGGGTCCGGGCACAGGCTGTGGCCCGGCCGGCATCCTGCGTTGTCAGAAGCTCCAGGGCGGTCTCCGGTGAACCGAACATCCTGCCCTCGGCATTGATCATGGGCCCAAACACGAAACCCAGATGGTAGCTCTTCACCTTGTCCAGACCGGCCACGTCCCGCAGGGCCCGGATCCCGGGCCGCATTTTTTCCCAGTTCATCAGCTTCAGCCCGTTTTTCACCAGCACCCGGTTTTCCCCCAGAAGAGGGGCCACGTCGGCCACGGTGCCCAGGGCCACCAGATCCAGCTCCTTCAGGGGAAGCTTCTCCCGCCCCAGGTCCCGGCAGACCTGCCGGAGAACCTTGAACAGAACACCGGCTCCCACCAGATCTTTATTGGAGTACCCGCAGCCGGGCTGCTTGGGATCCACCACGATGACCGGAGGCAGTTCCCCGTTGGGCTCATGATGGTCGGTGACCACCACATCCATCCCCAGCCTGAGCGCCTCCCGGATGGCCTCATGGCCGGCAATTCCGTTGTCAGCCGTAACAATCAGGCCGGTACCCCGGCCATGGATCTCCCGGACGCCTCCCACACCGATTCCGAAGCCCTCTCCGAACCGGTCGTTGATGTATCCGTCCACCCGGCCTCCCAGGGCCGAAAGAATATTGATGCCAAGTGCCGTGGAGGTGACGCCGTCGGCGTCGTAGTCCCCGTAAATGGTGACCTTCTCCCCGGTCTCCACCGCCCGGCGGATCCGGTCGGCCGCCTCCTGCTGATTCATAAGTTTTTCTTCCAGCATCCGGTTCACCGGGGCCTCCAGAAACTCCCTCAGGTTGTCCCGGATTCCCCGTTTCCTGAGGATTCCGGCCACCACCGGATGGACCCCGGCTTCTTCCTTCTCCGGCAGCTCTCCGTCCGGCCACAGATAGCGGGGCTTCGCTTCCCGCAGTCCGGCCAGTATTTCCTCCCGGCGGCAGGCACACAGGCTGCCGGCCGGATATCGTTCCCCGCAATGCTCACAAATCAGGATCTCCCTCATACCTACTCCTGTTCCGGGGGCCCTCCCCCTCACTTCTTCTGCAATCGTTTCATTATATCATGGAGCCGCCCCCGGCGGAAATGGCCGGGGGCGGTGATTCAGGTTGTCTGCTCACTGAGGCCGGGGGTCTGTTTGCATTGCGTCTGCCTGTGGAAACCCGTCGGCTGAACTGTCAGATATTATCCGGCAGAATTCCGGCCGGGGCCGTTCCCGGACGGGTATCGGATACAGTGCCCCGGACGCTGAACACTTGGCTGTAACCGGCTTCCACAGCCTCCGGTGTCAGAGGACGGCTGAAATAATAACCCTGGATCACGTCGCAGCCGCCGCGTCTCAGCCGGCTTACCTGCTCATACTCCTCGATTCCCTCTGCCACCACCTGCAGACCCAGGGAATGGGCCAGGTGGATCAGGCTCTCCATGACCCCGATGTTTTCCAGTTCCAGAAACCGCTCGCACAGAATCCGGTCCAGTTTTAGAATGTCGATGGGAAGAAACTTGACACTCCCACAGCTAAAGCAATGGGATTCTTGGGTGATTAAACGCCAGTCAGTTTCCAGTAGACGAGTACGACCCCAAGCTAAGGGCATGCCATTGCCCCTCCTAAGACAGTACATTTAGTACCTTAGGCTGATAGACTGTTACCATCTACCACAGGTGCTTTAATGATATTTATTGCACCGACTCGATCACGATGTGTTTTGAATCCACATGAGCATTTATATTTTCTATCCCTTGCCTTGTTTCTTTCCGAACACTCTGGGCAGGTTTGACTGGTATATTTGGGGTCTACGTACTCTGTTTTTATGCCGGAAAGACCTGCTTTGTACTCGATATACTGGGCTAAGCGATAGAAGGACCATGTATGCAAATTCTTTTCGTTTTTACGGCTTGTTCTTGCCGTCTGGCGTATGCCAGATAGTTGCTCCAGGCGTATTGTCCCAACACCTTCCTGGATGGCAAAGTCAACGATTTGACGACTGATTTTGTGGTCTTTATCCTTCATCCATCGTTGTTCTTTATCATTCAACTTCTTGATTGCTTGCGGTTTCTTTGCTTTTCCAAGTTTTTTACGCTTGCTTCTAAACTTGCGTTTCATATACTTATTTTCTCTGCCATTGCCAAAAAACTTGGTTTTGCCTGTTTCTGTCACTGCAACGGCTGGACACTTCAGTCCTAAGTCGACGCCAAGAACGCCGACATCTGTATTTTCTTTTTCTTCCACTGTTACAGCGATTTGAGCAATCCATTTGCCGGACTTCTCTGTGATTCTAAGCGTTCCCGGCTTGCCGTTCAGTTTTTCTAGTTGGTAGGTTGTTAACAATACAGGCACCTTAATGCGTGTACATTTGCCATTAACAATCACTGGGAAACACAAAACACCATCTTTCAGTGTCCAATTTTGGTTGTTCCATACGCTTACAGGTTTTTTGAGAATGCTTCTGATCTTTGTTTTTCGGTACTTTGCGTAGACTGATTTTGCATCTCGGATTGCCTGATTCTTCAATGCACTCGGAAGCATAGCCGAAACTGTGCCACTTGTATGCTTAATGTGTTCGTCAGCTTCAATGCATTCAGAGACAATGGTGTTTATCAACCGAATAAATTCAACTGTTGCTGTTTTTAGGTGCTCTCGTTGCTCTGTTGTTGGAATCAACTTAGCTTTTACAGTTATTTGCACAGTTTCACCCCCTTGTTTTTTGTTCTTCGACATACCGCCTTATCGTTTCGCCTGATACATTTTCTGCGGTGGATACAAAATAACTCCGTGTCCACAGACTTGACAAATGCTTCAGGTGTGAAAACTCCTGTCGCAATCTTCTTGATGTCACTCCTTTCAATTTTGCCATTATGTCTGATGGGCTGATTGTTGGCAATGAGTTGACGAACAAATGACAATGGGCCGGGAAATGTATCCCGTCATGAAAAAGGTCAGCAGAAGAACCAGCAGCACGGTTACTCCCTGGGTCACCCAGAGCTGTTCGGCAAGCGGTCCTGAACCGGCCAGGACTTCGCTGCGGTCAATGACCGAGACGTACTTCCAGCCGGTACGGGGCGATACATAAACTCCGAATACCCGCTCCCTGCCGTCCAGATCCCGGAAAACCTCCAGGCCCAGTTCCTCCGGGGACCGCAGAAGCCACTCTTCCGATTCCGGGCTGTTGATGAACCTGTTTTCCGGACTCAGGATCAGGATGGATCCGGTTTCCCCGTACTTCTGCCCGTTAACGGCCGACATAATGTCTTCCAGGCGCATGGTCAGACTGACAACACCTACCGTATTCAGCCCGCGTTTGACAGGCCGGTCGATGCTGACCACCAGATCCCCGCTGACCGAGGTCTGGTAAGGTTCCGAAATATTCACGCCGCCCCTTTTCAAAGCCTCCATGTACCAGGGTCTGACTCTCGGGTCGTAGGGAGCGGACGGACGGAATTCAGGGTATTCCACGTACCCTCCGTCCTCTGTCCCCAGGGAAACCAGGGTAATCATAGGGTTTGTCTGATTGATGGCCTGGAAAAACCGGTAAATCTCCCGCTCCCGGGCCCCCGGTTCGTAGGAAAAGGTCGCAGGATCATAATCCGTATAGGAAGTGATCTCCTCTCCGGCCTCCCGGATCCGTGCATCGCTGGCAATCGTATTGATCAGACGGACTTTATTTTCCAGCACGGCATCATCCACGTACCGTGCCGTCTGGCGGAGCCGCAGACTGCTGTCTTCCAGGGCCTTGTCATACAGCCAGTTCTCCATGTTGTCCCGGAAGAGAACGCCCATGACAAGAAACGGAATGAGGCAGCCCAAAAGAACCCCCGTCATCAGTTTGTATCGTATGGATAGTTTTCGGATCATTTGTTTCATCCTCTGTCATTCCGGCTGTTGAATCCATTTTGCCAGCTGTATTTCCGCCCCGGCGGTCCGGTTCCGGCGGCCACCGTGACTTCATATTCCTGATGATACTTCAGCATCCCTGATGGGATTGTACCTGTAATACATCGGCACTGCCCAATGGATGTTTAATGTACAGTCTTCTGTCCGCACTTCCAGATGGGAAAAGCTCATCTGGAAAAGGTTTCCCTTCCTATTTTAATTCTTTTCTCCGGTTATTGTTAATCCGTTTTTCCGGTACGGATCATGCCTTCAGCATTTTGGCATTGATTGCCACAATAACCGTGCTCATACTCATCAGTATCGCTCCCACAGCGGGACTCAGAAGGATCCCCCACGGGGCCAGGACACCTGCCGCGAGCGGTATGGCAACAATATTATAACCGCTGGCCCACCACAGGTTCTGTATCATTTTTCTGTAGGTCTTCCCGGAAAGTTCCATAAGCGTCACGACGTCATTGGGATTGATCCGGACAAGAACAACATCTGCCGTCTCCACGGCCACATCCGTCCCTGCACCGATGGCGATTCCCAGATCCGCCGTTGCCAGAGCCGGCGCATCGTTTACGCCGTCTCCTGTCATGGCCACCTTCCACCCCGTCTTCTCTTTGATTCTTCTGATCTGACCGGCCTTATCCTCGGGAAGAACCCCTGCATACACCTCGTCGATTCCCAGCTGTCCGGCTACCCAGTCAGCAACCTTCTGATTATCCCCCGTCAGCATGATGGATCTGACTCCCCGTTCCTTCAGGGCCTCAATGGCTTCTTTGGCGGTTTCCCTGACCATGTCCGCAAGTCCGATCATGCCGGTAAGGGTTTCCTCCTGAAGAACGAAAACAACCGTCTTTCCTTCTCCGCTCATCTTGTCAAAGTGCTGTCTGTCATAGGATATTTCCTTTTCCCGGATGTATCCGATGCCTGCAACGCTGATTTCCATCCCATCGACCCTGCCTTCAATTCCCTTCCCTGTAAGGGAATTGAATTCTTCTACCTTACCCAGTTTCAGATCCCTGTTGCCGGCTTCCGCTACAATGCCGGCTGCAATGGGATGCTCCGAGTTCTGCTCCAGACCTGCAGCCATTCTCAGGGCATCCATTTCTTCATATCCTGCGGATGGAACAATATCCGTAACACCGAATTCCCCTTTCGTAAGCGTTCCCGTCTTGTCAAACACAACCGCATCCAGGTTCCTCGCCTCTTCAAAATTGGCCCGGTTCCTGATAAGAAGTCCCCGGCTGGCGGCAAGGGTCGTGGAAACGGCCACAACCAGAGGAGAGGCCAGTCCCAAAGCGTGGGGGCAGGTGATCACCATCACGGTCACCATCCGCTCCAGTGCCGTATCGAACGGATACCCCAGAGACAGCCAGACCGTCAGGGTAATGAGTCCGGCACCAATAGCCAGATAAAAAAGCCATCTGGCCGCCCGGTTGGTCAGATCCTGAGTTTTCGATTTTGTCTCCTGGGCTTCGCGGACCATAGTGATCACCTGTGTAAGGTAGGAAGCCTCCCCGGTCTTCTTCACCTCCACGATCAGTGAACCCTCCCGGTTCACCGATCCGCCTATGACCTCATCGTACTCCTTCTTCTCAACCGGCACGGATTCTCCGGTAAGCATGGATTCATCCACTGCAGATTTCCCATCCACAATACTCCCGTCAGCCGGGATCTTTTCCCCGGGTTTCACCAGCACCCGGTCTCCACTTTTCAACTGGGAGAGAGGAACATCCTCAGCATGGCCCTCTTCATCCAGTCTGTGGGCTTCGTTTGGAAGAAGTTTCACCAGTTCTTCCAGAGCGTTGGATGCGCCCATTACAGATTTCATCTCGATCCAGTGACCCAGCAGCATGATGTCCACAAGGGTTGCCAGTTCCCAGAACAGCTGCTTGCCTTCCCAGCCGAAAACCACGACGCTGCTGTAGCTGTAAGCAATTGTAATTGCCAGAGCAATCAGCATCATCATTCCAGGACTCCGGTCCCGCAGTTCATCCCGGGCCCCGGTGATAAACGGCCATCCGCCATAGAAAAACACAACCGTGGAGAGTCCGAAGAGGATATACATATCGCCGGGAAATCTCCAGTTCACTCCAAGAAAATCCTGAATCATCGGTGACAGGGCCAGAATCGGAACGGTCAGCGCCAGTGAGATAAAGAACCGGCGTTTAAAATCCTCAACCATCTCACCGTGTCCGTGTCCGCCATGGTCGCCATGACCACCGCCATGATTGCTGTGTGAACCATGATCCTTCTGTGTCTCATGATTGTGATGTTCCTGTTTTGTATCGTGTTCGTGCATCCTTTTATCCTCCCCATCCACTGGAATCACTTCCTGTTCCCCGTTTCTTTTCACTTAACCTGAAACTGCCCCATCATTCCGGCATCCTCGTGCTCCAGAATATGGCAATGGTACATGAAGACGCCCGGCTTTCTGAATCTCGCAATCGCCCTCATGGTCTCCTGCGGGTACACCACGAAAGAATCCTTCCAGCCTGTTTCGTTTTCCGGGGGACGGCTTCCATTCCGGCTCAGAATCTGAAACCGGGTTCCATGAGCATGGAATGGATGCGGGGTTCCTCCCATCATCCCCATGGCGCTCCGGTTGGAGACCTCCCAGATCTCTGTATCACCAAGTCTCACAAATTCATCGATCCTGTCCCTGTCAAACTGCCTGCCATTAATACTCACATCCGCACCCATACCAAGAAAAACAAATTCCCGCACCCCCGCTGCCTCTGCCGGATCCAGCCTTTCAATGGGTGCCAGGACAGCCGGCACGAAATACCCGTTTTCCCTGCTTCCATCGATCACAAAATCCAGAAATGGGTAGTCTCCGGCTGCAAGTTGTACCGTTTCCCCCTCTTCATAATCCGAGAAATCGATCAGTATCTCAGCCCGTTCCGACGGACCCAGAACCAGTCTGTTCATTTCAACGGGTCTTTCCAGGAATCCGCCATCCGAGGCAATCTGATGAAAATTCCGGCCGTTATCCAACTGAAACTCGAAAATTGTTGCATTGGATCCATTCAGAATCCTGAATCTCATCAGTCCTTTTTCAACTTCAAGATAGGAGCCGGCCTGGCCATTTACCAGAACGGTATTTCCCTGAAGTCCGAACATGATATCAGGCCCTCCCAGTATATAATCGAAACTGCCGTCCTGTCTGAATCTTTTGTCCTGAATCACCAGAGGAATATCGTTCACACCATAGTCTGCGGGCAGCTCCAGCGAGTCCGAAATCTCATCGTCAATAATAAAAAGTCCTGCCAGGCCCTTGTAAACCTGCCTTCCTGTATTTCCTTCCGGATGCGGGTGATACCAGAGTGTGGCCGCCGGCTGGTCAACGGTAAATTCCGGCGTCCAGGTCTCGCCAGGCCGGATTCCTGAATGAGGCCCTCCATCGTTCTCACCGGAAACCTCAAGTCCATGCCAGTGGATTGTGGTCATCTCATCCCGGATCCTGTTTTCCACATGAACCGTTACTGTCTGTCCTTTTCTTGTCCGGATCACCGGCCCAAGATAATCCCCATTGTATCCCAGAGTATCCGTTGAAACCCCCGGAAAGAACTCCCTGCTTCCATTCCTGGCAATAATATGGAATTCATCCCTTCCTGGTGACGGATCGGTATCCTCCAGAAGCGCCGGAATCGGAAGTCTGGTTTTCCCGGCCCCGGACCCCGGAATCTCTGTACGATCCTGACCGGGTCCTTCCCGGGGAAAGCCTTCCATGTGAGGCTGCATCAGGACGGCCCCGCCAAAGAGTCTGAACATCGCCCACAGGGTCAGGAGCATCAGTCCCACCACGATAATTACTGACTTTTTCAAGACTCTCACCTCAGATCCCACCTGGCAGGAAAAGCCAGGTCCTGCCGCTCATTTCTTATGCCGGACCGGAATCGGTTCTGTAGCATAACAGCCTTTTCCACAACCTTCTCCATCCGGTCATTCGGTTCCTTCAGTTGAACATACTTTCACTTACTGTGGCAGGTATGGTGTTGGCTCCCCGGACGGTACGCACGGTGGTCTGAAGGGCGGGTACTCAACCAGCGGGGGACCTCCGCCCGGTTATGAAAATGGAGTACCGGCTGCGTCCGGAAGCCTGTGCCCTGTGGCCGGTCCACGGATTTCTGAACTCTTCCGGCTGGTATTTGACACAACAATTTATTTCGGATTATAATAACTTCGTAATACAATGTATTACGAAGTTGAGAGGAGGGTTCTGTATGAGTACAATTTCTATCAGGGTCAGCGAGAAAGACAATACACTTATAAGAAAGTATGCCCAGATTCATAACATGGATCTGTCCACATTCATCCGGCAGGCTGTTCTGGAAAAAATTGAGGACGAATATGATCTGGAAATCTTCAACAGAGTCTGGGAAAAGGATAAAAATTCTGAAATGATCAGCCACGAAGAACTGATGAAAGAGCTAGACATGTAATGTATAATGTTCTTTACACGAAAACTGCCAAAAAACAGTTAAAGAAGATGGATTCACAGACCGCATCATTTATCCTATCTTTCATTCAGGAGAAACTGGTGAACTGCACGGACCCCAGAGTATACGGAGGCCCGTTGCAGGGAAATCTGAAATCCATATGGCGTTACCGGGTCGGGAGTTACCGGATCCTTGCCAGGATCGAAGATGAGACTGTTACGGTTGTGATCGTCCAGGTTGGTCATCGCCGGGAAGTGTATTCCGTATGAACAGACAGAAATCAGATGGAAACAGAGAGGGGCTGCCGCTCAATGAGATCTCATTGAGCGGCAGCCCCTTACCCTTTGCGATGTGGCATCTGTTTTACATAGTGGTTGTGTCAATCTCCTTGGAGATCAGTTTTTGCTCCATTTCGTCCACCAGGGCCACCAGATCCTGGTCCAGGGAAGATTTCAGTCCCTCGTTCCAGATGACGCCGGTAGCGCCTTCGGTGGTTCCCAGCAGATAATGCTTGGCCTCAAAGCGGCCTTCCATGATCTCCTTCAGGATGAAGGTGATCCCCACTCCCAGGTCATACTTGGAGCTGGCGATTACAGTTTCCGGGGCCACAGAGCTCTGGTCATAGGAGAACCCGATGGCATAGACGCCATTTTCCTGGGCTGCTTCAATCACTCCAAGACCGGCCTGGTTGGCATCGCCCAGGACCACGTCAGCGCCGTTGTTGATGAACTCGTTTGCCACCGACTTGGCGGCCACCACGTCATCCCAGCTGCCGATCAGGGCGCTACCCACTTTAATGGTGGGGTCAATCATTTCAACCGCCTTGGCAAAACCCCGCTCGGCGTCGGTGATGGGGGGCATTTCCACCCCGCCCACAAAGCCTACGCTCTTGGTTTTGGTGAAGGCACCGGCCAGCATGCCGCCGATAAATCCGGCTTCCACGTTGGACACTTCCAGGCCGGCCACGTTGGGAGCCTGATTGGCGGCGGAACTGGTGACCACAAATTTCACATCGGGAAACTCCGGTCCCAGGGCCAAGGCCGCATCGTTAAACTGGTATCCGTGCCCGATGACCACGTCGTAGCCCTCCACAGCATAGTTTCGGAAGGCTTCCTCGTTGTCGGACTGGGGCACGTTTTCGATGTAGTTTCCTTCAACGCCCAGTTCATCCTGGGCTTTCATGAGTCCCTCATAGGCTACGGAGTTCCAGCCTCCGTCATTGATGGGTCCACTGAGAACCAGGCCCACTTTCAGGGGCTCGGGTTCCGGCTCGGCCGGTTCTTCAGCCGGGGGCTCTTCTTCAGGGGGAGCGGGTTCTTCCGCCGCCGGGGCACAGCCGGCAAACAGTCCGGCAATCAGCATCAGTACAACCAGAACAGATAGCAGTTTTTTCATACCATAACCTCCATGTGTTTTAAAAACTTACAGGTGTACAGGCAATAAGAATCTCTGCGTCTTCCTCTCCGATGTTCTTCCAGCTGTGGGGTACGTGTGCGGGATAACAGACCACGGCACCGGTGTCCAGCGGGTAGTCTCCCCGGTCTGCCAGGATCAGAAGAACCCGGCCCCGGACCACGTAGCAGAATTCATCCCCCTGATGGACCTGGGGACTGTTGGTGTCGCTTCCTGCCGGCAAATGCACGATGCTGGCCTCCAGTTGCCGGTTTCTGGAGGCAAAAAGCATATCAATGGTTACGTTCCCCGGATTCCGGGGATAGTTCTTCCGGTCCTCCGGAGTCACCAGGATCACGTCATCCTCCGGGTCCTCCTCCATCAGGGTGGAGATGGACGGAAGATTCAGTATCCGGGCAATGTCCACCAGCATGGTGACCGTAATGTTATTCTTTCCGTTTTCCAGCTGGCTCATATACGACAGTGATATTCCCAGCTGATCCGCCACGAACTTCTGGCTGAGTCCCCGTTTTTTCCGGTAGTACCGGATTCTTGCTCCAATGACGTCGTTCATGGCAGTTCCTTTCCTACAGGTCCTTGTAGTGGTCCTTGAACCAGTGGCCCTCCTTTTTCAGTTCGATTCCCTGGTCAATGAGGGACTGGCGCCCCGCCTCGATCGTAAGGGCTGCTTCGGCCACCCGGCGGCCAAGTCCCACCACTTTCTCCATGCCCACCACGTCCTCTTCGGCTCCTTCAGCCTTGCGGTCCTTGGACCAGACCGAGGCTCCGCAGTAGTTCCCCCCGGGACCTCCGGTCACCAGAATCTCATAGGTGAGGAAGAAGTTCTTAATGGTCAGGAGAGTCATCTCCTGGCCCCCGTGACGGGTACCTCCGGTGGCAATGGCGCCTCCCACCCGGTTGGTGAAATGTCCCGGGTGCACCAGATAGGTGGGACGCAGCCTGCTGCAGAAATCCTGCAGCAGAGGTGTGGAGTTCATCTGGTAAACGGGGCTTCCGATAATGTAGGCATCCGCATCCAGAAACATCTGCTGCACCTCCTGGAAATCATCCTCGATCACGCACAGGCAGTTATTCTTGATGCACTGGTTGCAGTGAATGCAGTGACCGATCTTTTTCCCTCTCAGCCCAACATACTGGGTGGTGATTCCCGGCACGGTTTCCGCCGCCTCCAGGGCCTTTTTCACGCTGTACTCGGTGGCCCCTTTGGCCCTATGGCTTCCACAGATTCCCAGAACTTTCACTTCTTTCATTTCCCTACTCCTCCCTCGTATCCAATAGTTCCAGCAGCCGCTGGGGCTGCAGGGGCAGCTGTGTTACGGTGACCCCCAGGGCGTGGGATACGGCGCTCATCACCGCCGGGCTCACCGGAGCCACGGAGTTTTCCCCCACCCCTCTGGCCCCGTAGGGGCCGGAGGGCTCATTTGCCTCCACAAGAATGGTCTCAATCTCTCCCACATCCAGAGCCGTGGGCATCAGGTATTTGTGGTAGCTGTCCTGGATCTGCACCCCGTCCGGCCCGTAGGCCACCTCCTCGGACAGGCCATAGCCCAGTCCCATGACGGCGCCCCCTTCAATCTGCCCTTCCACCACCTGGGGATTGATGGCTCTTCCCATGTCATGGGCGGCCACCAGTTTCTCCACCTCCACGGTGCCCAGCCAGGTATCCACCCGGACCCGGGCAAAGTGGGCGTGCCAGCTGAGGGCATTGGGCGCCTTATAGTGTTCCAGGCAGGCGAACTGCACGTTGTCGTAGTCGGCCTCCTGGCAGATCTCCTGCAGACTCAGGCGAAAGATATCTTCCTCATAGATCCCGGAATCCCGGATGCTTAAGGCATCCGGATCCATCTCATGCTTCCGGGCAGCATACATAAGAACCTGGTCCCGGACCTTCTCTGCTGCCAGTCGGGTGGCCATGCCCCCCACATACAGACTGCGGCTGGCCTGACCCCCGATATCGTAGGCGGAATCGGTGTCCCCGATCTTTACCCAGACATCCTCAAACCTGGCTCCCAGGGCCTCGGCAGCGATCTGGGCCAGGGTGGTACGGATTCCGGTTCCCATTTCCATAAGGCCACTGACCACCTGGACGGTTCCGTCCGGGGTCAGAGTCACCTGGGTTCCCGTATAATCCGTCTGGAAAGGAAAGGCACTGCTGATATGGGTTCCCGCTCCCACCCCGATCCCGGTGCGGTAGCGGCCTCCTTTTTCGTTTTCCTCACGGAGCCCGTCCCGGTCTCCCCACCCGATGGCCTCCGCCCCCTGAATCAGACACTGATCCAGCCCGGTGCTGAGGCAGGGAAAGGGAATCGGCCAGGCATCCCCGGTGCGGATGATATTTTTCCGGCGGATCTCCACCGGATCCATCCCCAGGGCCCGGGCCGCCTTGTCCACGGTCATCTCCATGGAGTAGGTGGGCTGAGGTGCCCCGAACCCCCTGGCCGCCCCGGCCAGGGTGGTGTTGGTATAGACACTGTAGCCGGCAAACCGGCTGTTCGGTACCCGGTACACGCTGAGCGCCCGTCCCCCGATGGCACCGTTAACGTCAGCGCTCCAGCTGGCGTAGGCTCCCCCGTTCATCCGGGCGGATACATCCAGAGCAGTGAAGGTTCCATCCCGTTTCAACCCCAGCCGGACGGAAATCGTCCCTCCGTGCCGGGTCTCCGAGGAAGTAAAGTCCTCTTTCCGGTCGTACATCACTTTCACCGGCCGGCCGGTCAGCAGGCAAAGGGCCAGGGCCAGAGGCTCCGCCTTGGCGCTGAGCCCGATCCGGACCCCGAAGGCCCCTCCCACATAGGGGGGATTCAGCACCCGCAGCCGGCTCATGGGAAGCCCAAAGATATCCGACAGGATCTTCCGGGTGGGGTGCGGAGTCTGGGTGGTGCACCAGACCGTATACCGGCCGTCCTCCGTGAAGGCGGCCAGCGCTGCCTGAGTCTCCAGCTGCCCCTGTTTCTGCACCGGAAACCGGTAGGTTTCCTCCACCACCACTTCGGCCTCCCGGAACCCTACCTCAATATCCCCGATGCCGTTTCGGATCACGCCCCCCACAATGTTCTTAATTTCTGTCTCCTGATGGAGGTCCGGAGCCTCCGGCTCCTGGGCCTCCTCCGGAGTGAGCACATAGGGAAGCACCTCATATTCCACCCGGATTTTTTCCAGGGCACCTTTTGCGGTCTCATCGTCATCGGCGGCCACGGCGGCCACCTCATCCCCCACGTAGCGGACCACATTGTCCAGCAGATACTGGTCCTTCACCGCATCGAAGGGAGGCGGTGACTGGGTATGGGTGGAGGTGGCGTTAAACAGTACCCGGGGCACAT
>JAXGWN010000002.1:0-17908 GCA_040773285.1 Bacillota bacterium | reverse complement strand
ATTCCATTTTCTGATCGACTGCTCTCTGCAGCAGGGGGCAGACATCTTTAACTTTGAGACCTTCAGCACCACTGCGTTTATCGGGGACCTGGCAGCTTACATCCGCAGCCGGAACCCATCCGCCTTCATCATGGGCAGTTTTTCGGTCAGCAGTTCCGGGACCACCCTGCTGGGTTACCCGGTGCAGAGGATTTTCCGGGAACTGGAACATGATCCCAACGTGGATGTGGTGGGACTCAATTGCGGAACCGGACCCACCCACCTGGTGGAAAATCTGGCGGCTGCCGATTTTCATGGCAAATGGGTATCCCTGGTTCCCAATGCCAGTTATCCGGAACTGGTAGATGGAAAAATTGTTTACTCCCAGAATCCGGAATACTTTGCAGATTACATGCTGAAGGCGCGGGATCTGGGGGTAAGGATTCTGGGGGGCTGCTGCGGCACTACCCCGGATCACATTCGCCTGATGGCCCGCCGGCTGGCTGGTAGCCGGCCGGAGCCGGTTGCCGATAAGCCGGACGGCCGTCCCGCCGGACGGATATTGCCGGAGGTACAGGTGCATCCCCTGGAGGAAAAACTGAGCCGGGGGGAATTTGTGGTGGCGGTGGAACTGCCTCCCCCCAGAACTCCTGACGTGGAGGATACGGGAAAAATGGCTGCCCGGATCCGGGAGGCAGGGGCGGACATCATCACATTCTCTGACTCCCCCCTGGGCCGGGTCCGGACCAATCCCATTGCCCTGTCCGCCCGGATTCAGCGGGATGTGGGGGTGGAGACCCTGCCCCATCTGTGCTGCCGGGACCGCAATGTCATTGCCCTGAAATCCGACCTGATGGGAGCCTATATTGAGAATCTTCACAACGTTCTGCTGGTTACCGGAGATCCCATCCCCATGGGGGAGCGGGGTGAAATCAGTTCCATCTTCAATCTGAACTCCTTTAAACTGATTGAACTGGTGAACAATATGAACCAGGATGTGTTTGCCCCCAGCCCGTTTTTTATCGGGGCGGCACTGGATCTGAACGGACCCCGCAAGGATAAGGCAGTGGCCAGGATGCAGCGCAAGGCCTCCCTGGGAGCCCGTTTTTTCATGACACAGCCTATTTTCGACCGGGAGGTTCTGGAATATCTCTCACGGGAAAAACTGAAGGAACGTTTTACCATCCTGGCCGGAATTATGCCGGTGGTGAATCTTCGGAATGCCCGGTTCCTTCACAATGAGATACCGGGGATCTCCATACCGGAGGAGGTGTTTTCCCGGTTCCGGGAGGATATGAGCCGGGAGGAGGCAGAGGAGACCGGGGTGCAACTGGCCCTGGAGACCATCCGGGAACTTAAGGAACTGGTAAGCGGCATCTACCTGATTACCCCCCTGAACCGGGTGGCCATGGTGGAGAGGATCATCCGGGAAATCCGGTGAAACAGATTGTATGATACAAAATATGGGCGGGCCACTGGCCCGCCCATATTTTAATACTCGTAGGAAACTTCAGGCTTGGGGTATTCCACACCGAAGGTTTCCGCGGTTACTTTGCGGATCCGCTGGGGCTTGAAGGGTTTGTCCCGGGCGTCCCGGTCCACGCTGACGATCCGGTCCACCTCACCAATGCCTTCCACAACCCGTCCGAAGGCTGCATACTGGCCGTCCAGGTGGGGAGACGTTTCCACCATGATGAAGAACTGACTGCCGGCGGAATCCGGGCTGGTGGAGCGGGCCATGGACAGCACCCCTTTTTCGTGTTTCAGGGGATTCTCAAAACCATTGGAGGAAAACTCTCCCCGGATGCTGAAACCGGGCCCTCCGTAGCCGGTGGAGTTGGGGCAGCCTCCCTGGATCATGAAGCCGGGAATGACCCGGTGGAAGGCGATCCCATCGTAAAAGCCCTCACCCACCAGGAAAAGAAAATTGTTGACCGTATTGGGGGCAATCTCCGGATACAGCTCCAGAACGATGGAGGCCCCATTTTCCATTTCTATGGTTACCTGTGGATTCTTTGTTTCCATTTTTACCTCCGGATGTTTTTCTTCATCATAAACCAGCCGGCGGGAGGGGGCAACGGAAAAAATGACAAAAAGGCGGTTTCCCCTTTACAGAATAGGGCAGCAGGGGTATGATAAGAAACGAACAAAGGGGTGCTGGCACTGGCCGGCTGAGAGACGGAAGACCGTTAACCCACAACCTGATCTGGGTAATGCCAGCGTAGGGAAATAGTCCATCCGGAGGGATTATACCGATGCTATCGCAGACCCGGCGGTAGTTTTTTTATGTCCATGGAGGGATTGTCATGAAGGATTCAAGAGTGATTGTGGAAGCCGGAGTTATGATTGCCCTGGCCCAGGTGCTCAGTTACGTGAAGATCTACGAGTCCCCGTACGGGGGATCGGTGACGGCAGCCAGCATGCTGCCCATACTGTTTTTTGCCCTGCACCGGGGGCTGAAGCCCGGCCTGATGGCCGGAACGGTATATGGGGTACTGCAGTTCCTGCTGGGGCCCAAATGGAGTTTCCACGTGCTGTCCATCGCCCTGGACTATGTGGTTGCCTTTGGGGCACTGGGCTTTGCCGGAATTTTCGTGGGAAAGGGACTCCGGGGAGCCAGACTGGGAACTCTGCTGGGGATCGGGCTGCGTTTTCTGTCCCATTTTGTGGCCGGAGTGGTGATCTGGGGGATCTATGCCCCGGAGGGAATGAACCCCTGGTTGTACTCGCTGGTTTATCAGGGAAGTTATCTTCTTCCTGAACTGCTTCTCACCCTTCTGGTGATGAGCCTGGTCTGGAAGCCGGTAAGCCAGGCCCTGGAGAATATATAATAATTACAAATATGGAATATATTTAAAATTTGCCGGCCACCCGGTTTTCTTGTGGCCGGTTTTGTGTTATGGTATAGACAGAATCGAACAAAGGAGTTGAGGAATATGTTATCAAAAAGACTGAACGATGAGTTCAACAAGCAGATCATGTATGAGTTTTATTCTGCCCAGCTCTATCTGGCCATGGCCGCCTGGGCCGAAGCCAACGATTTTCCGGGACTGTCCAATTTTATGGTGGTCCAGGGGGAAGAGGAAAGATTCCATGCCATGAAGTTTTTCCGGTACATTGCTGAAGCCGGTGGGGATATTGAGATTTTCGGACTGGACCAGCCGGAGTTTCAGGCAGAAAACGTGATGGACATTTTTGCCAGTTCCTACAAGCATGAGCAGTTTGTCACCAGCCGGATCTACACCCTGATGGACATTGCCCAGGAGGAAAAGGACTATGCTGCCATCAGCTTTCTGAACTGGTTTGTGGATGAACAGATGGAGGAAGAGGCTTCCTTTGATGCACTGATCAAGAAAGTAAAACTGATCGGTGAGAACGGAAACGGTCTGTATCAGCTGGATAAAGAACTGGCTTCCCGGGTATTTACACCGCCGGCGGCCAACTGAAGGAATTTCCGGGTCCGGGGCTTATGCCCCGGATTCTTTTTTTGCCTGAATTGACCGACCGGTCGGTCGGTGATAGAATGAACCGAATCAGACTTAAATGAAGAGGTGCGACGTGAGAAAATATTGGTTGTACAGAACGCTGCCGGCGGCTTTGATGGCGGCGGTGATGATGATTGCCGGTGGCTGCTCCGCCCCGGAGGAGATTCCGGAGGAGGTGCCCACCACCATCAGTGTGGAGGAGGTCCGATTGGGGGATCTGGAACTGTCCGAGGCCTTCAGCGGCACCCTGGTGCCGGGGGATGAGGCGGCAGTTCTGGCTGCCTCCCCGGCAGAGATTGTGCAGGTTCTGGTACAGGAGGGGGACCGGGTCCGCAAGGGCCAGGATATGGTACGGCTGGACACCAGTGATCTGGCTATCCAGTACCGGCAGGCCAGAGCGGCAGTGGACTCAGCCCGGATCCAGATGGACAGCGCATTTGAGAATCTGGAGCGGCTGGAGAGGCTTTACCAGGAGGGGGCTGCCCCCCGTCAGCAGGTGGATGCCGCCAGGTCCCAGTATGAGGCGTTGCGGGATGGCTCCCTGAAACAGGCCCAGGCGGCCTTGGATCTGATCGGAAGCCAGATGGGAAAAGGGGTGGTCACGGCCCCCATTGATGGAGTGGTGGTGAGCCTGAGCGCCCTGGAAGGCCAGTGGGCCAGCCCGTCTTCCCCCCTGGCCATGGTGGCCGATCTGGACCGGGTCCTGGCCAGATTTCAGCTGTCGGAGAGTCAGATATCCCGCGTGTCTGCCGGAACCTCCCTTTCAGTATACGTGGAGGCCGTGTCGGCGGACTCCTTTGCCGGCACAGTGATTTCCGTGGCCTCCGTGGCGGATCCCATGACCCGGATGTTTCCGGTGGAGGTGGAACTTTTAAACCCTGAGGGGATTCTCCGGGGCGGCATGACCGCCACGGTGCGTCTGGTCAGTGATACGGCCCGGGAAGCCATTCTGGTTCCCGAGGATGCCATCCGCTATGGGGGAGGACAGGATCACCTGTTTGTACTCCGTAACGGTGTGGCTGTGCGGGTGGCTGTGGAGGCAATTCTGTCTGACGGGGAGACCACGGCAGTGGCCGGGGATCTTTCTCCGGGTGATCAGGTGATCGTGCTGGGCAAGGAGCGTCTCAGTGACGGGGCTGCCGTCCGCCTGGCCGGCCAGGAGGACGGGCAATGAGAATTTCCCGTTTCAGCGTAGACCGGCCGGTCACTGTAACCATGCTGATTCTGGGGATCCTTCTTCTGGGAATGGTTTCCCTGTCGGGACTCAGTATCGACCTTATGCCGGAACTGAATCTTCCCATTGCCATTGTCAGTACCGAGTATACCGGTGCCTCCCCCCAGGAAATCGAGAATATGGTGACCAGGCCCCTGGAAGGGGTACTGGCTACGGTTCAGGATGTGGAGAGCCTCACTTCCTATTCCAGTGCCGGAAGTTCGGTTTTGCTGGTGGAATTCGGATGGGATACGGATATGTCCGACGCCACCCTGGAAATGAGGGAAATGGTGGACCGGATCAAGGGATTTCTGCCGGAGGATGCAGGGGAACCCATGGTTCTGCAGCTGGACCCCAACATGATGCCGGTGATGCAACTGGCAGTGACCGGTGACCGCAACATCAATGAGATTCTTAAAATTGTGGAAGATGATGTCCAGAACCGCCTGGAGCGGCTGGACGGAGTGGCCGGGGTTACCGTAACCGGTGGACTCCAAAGGGAGATCCGGGTGGTGCTGGATCCGGCCCGGATGGAAAACTATGGGGTCACCCTGAATCAGGTGACCCAGGCACTGCAGACCGAAAACCTGAATCTGTCCGCCGGCCGGGTGGGGCAGGGAACCCGGGACCTGGTGATCAATGTGGAGGGTCAGTTTGCCGGTCCCGAGCAGCTGGGGGACGTACTGGTATATTCCGCCGGAGGAGCGGCCATTCCCCTGAAAAGTCTGGCTGCGGTGGAAGACGGATTCCGGGAGGTGTCCGCCATCAGCCGCACCGATGGAAAGGACTCCATTGCCATATCGGTGAATAAGCAGTCGGGGGCCAATACGGTGCGGGTGGCTGCCCTGGTCCGGGAGGAACTGGCCGGCCTTCAGGCAATGCTGCCGGATGATCTGCAGATCACCACGTTTTTTGATTCCTCCCAGTACATCCAGATGGTGGTCAATGCTGTGGCCAGCAATATGGTGGTGGGTGGCCTGCTGGCTGCCCTGGTTCTGTTCCTGTTCCTGAGGGATATCCGCTCCACCCTGATTGTGGCCCTGTCCATGCCTATTTCCGTTGTGGCCACCTTCGTACTTATGTATTTCTTCAATCTGACACTGAATATCATGACCCTGGGCGGACTGGCCCTGGGGGTGGGCATGATGGTGGACAATTCCATCGTGGTGCTGGAGAATATTTTCCGCCACAACCAGCTGGGGGAACCCCGGTTCGCTGCGGCCAAGACCGGTGCGGAGGAAGTGACCTCGGCCATTGTGGCCTCCACCCTGACCACCGTGGCAGTATTTTTCCCCATCGCCTTCACCGGGGGAATGACCTCCCAGATCTTCAATGACCTGGCCCTGACGGTATCCTTTTCCCTGTTCGCATCCCTGTTTGTGGCGGTGACCGCCACGCCCATGCTCAGTTCCCGGATGATCCGTCCGGATGCCTGGGACCGGGCCCGGAGGGGCCTGATGAAGCGGTTCCTGGGATGGTTCAACGGAGGATTTGAACGGATCGTTCAGGGGCATGGGAGACTTCTGGAACGGGCCCTGCGGCATAAAAAGAAAACCGTGCTCATCTTTGTGGTTCTTCTGTTTGTCTCCCTGGGAAGCGTCCCGCTGGTGGGACAGGAATTCATGCCGGTCACCGATGAGGGAACCATCACAGTGTCCCTGTCCATGCCCCGGGGAACCAGGCTGGAGGAGACCCTTTCCATGGTGGACCGGGTGGAGGAATTTGCCCGAAGCATTCCGGAGACCTTCCGGGTCACCTCCATGGCCGGATCCTCCGGCATGCAGGTATCTCTCAGTGGGGCCGGCACCGAGTCGGCCACCCTGTATATCGAACTGGATCCCGGCCGGGAAAGGACCACCGCCGATGTGGTGGAGGACCTGAGAAAAATGACCAGGGACCTGCCCGGACCGGAAATAAGTGTCACCGCATCCTCCTCCATGGGAGGCGGCATGGGAATGGGTTCGGCGGTCCAGCTGAACATCAAGGGACCGGATATGGAGGTGCTGGAAGGGCTGGCAGTCCAGATCACCGGAATCGTGGAGAGTACTCCGGGGACCCGGGAGGTTTCTTCCAGTCTGGAGGAGACCCGTCCGGAACTGAAGCTGACCATAGACCGTCAGAAGGCGTCCCGGTACAATCTGCCGGTGTACCAGATTGCCCAGGCAGCCAGGGGGGCCATTGGCGGGGTGACTGCCACACGCCTCAATACCGCCACCGAGGAGGTGGATATCCGGGTGATACTTAAGGAAGAAGCCAGGGATAACGTGCAGAAAATCGGCAGTCTGCGGATTCCCCTTCCCACGGGAGGGAGTATCCCTCTGATGGAGGTGGCCTCCATAGAAACGGTGGAGGCTCCGGGAACCATCGTCCGGGCGGACCAGGTCCGGATGGTGACCATCAGTGCCGATGTGTTCGGATCCGATCTGAATACAGTGATGAACACGGTGGAGCAGCGGATGGAGCGGGAGGTTGCCCTCCCCGAGGGTTACCTGATTGAATCCGGGGGGACCAGCGAGCAGATGGTGGATACCTTCCGGGATCTGACCCTGGTGGCTGTTCTGGCCGCTGTGCTGGTCTATATGATCCTGGCCAGCCAGTTTGAGTCCCTTCTGTACCCCTTTATTATCATGCTGACCCTGCCCTTTACTCTGGTGGGTGTCTTCCTGACCCTGCTGCTGACCGGAAAAACGTTAAATATTGTGTCGTTCATTGGTATAATTATGCTGGTGGGGATTGTGGTGAACAACGCCATCGTCCTGATCGACTACATCAACCGTCTCAAAGCAGAAGGGGAGGACCCCCAGAAGGCGATTGTCCTGGCGGCAGCCGCCAGACTTCGTCCCATCGTTATGACCACCCTGACCACGGTCCTGGCCATGGTTCCCCTGGCCCTGGGTATTGGCAGCGGCGGGGAACTGATTTCCCCCATGGGGGTGGTGATCATCGGGGGACTTATATTTGGCACCCTGATCACCCTGGTGTTTATCCCGGTGATTTACCGGATTTTTGACGTGCTGAAAGAACGCCGGAGGGCGAGAAAACTCAGTGGGAGGATGAATCATGAAAAAGCCTGAAATAAAGAAAATATCCCGCATTGGACTGGTCCTGTTTCTTCTGGTGTGTCTGATTACCCCGGCGGCTGCCGCGGAGGATCTCAGTGGAAACGGTGAAATCCGGCTGACCCTGGAGGAGGCTCTGGACAGGGCTCTTAAAAACAGTCTGGGCATTGAGGGGGCCGCACTGGCCCTGGAGAGGGCTGAATTTGAGGAATACCGGCAGGAGCGGACCTCCCGGGACATCGATCCGGCCAGAGACTACATAATCTACAACAGCAACTACAATGCAGCCGTCACCAAAGAGGTGCTGGTGAAACAGAAGGAAGTGGCCCGGACTGTCCGGGAGGCCGCCTATGAGGTGCAGAGTAAGGCGGTGAAGATGGAAGCGGAAAACGCCTACTATGGCCTCCTGAAGGCACAGAACGATCTGGCGAATTCCCGTAAGGCCCTGGATCGGGCCAAAGAGCAGATGCGGCTTTCCCAGGTGTCCTATGACAACGGAATGATTTCCCGGGGGGACCTGAAGGGAGCCCAGGCAGCCCTGGCCAGCCGCCAGGCTGCTGTATCCGCCAGCGAAGCTCTGTGGGAGAAGGCACGGATGAATCTGGCTGCCGCAACAGGAATGCCCCTGAACAGTCTTCTCGTGGCTGCAGACAAAGTGGCCTTCCAGGATTTTGAAGTGGACCTGCAGGAGGTACTGGCCGATGTTCTGGAAAATGATCTCAGCATCCTCAGTGCCCGGGGGGCTCTGGAGGTGGCCACCCTCAAGTTTGAGATCGCAGACCGTTATTATACTCCCAATACCTATGTTTACCGGGAGGACAACTTCACCCGTCGGGAGGCGGAACTGAATCTGCGGCAGGCCCGACAGGATCTGGAGCAGTCGGTCCGGGGCGCCTGGTATGATCTCAGTTCAGCCAGGGCAGCCTATCAGGTGCTGGCGGCCAGCCTTCCCTTTGCGGAGGAAAATTACCGGGTAGCCCGGGTCCGCTATGGAGAAGGAATGGCCACCCGTATGGAGGTGGAGGAAGCGGAAGGAGCTCTCCGGGAACAGGAACAGGAGGTGGCTGCCATGCTGTACCAGTACAATCTGGCCAGGGCACGGTTCCGCTACGGTCTGTTTGTTTCGGGTGGAGCCGGTTTCTGATGAATCCCGCAACCCGCAAAAAAATTCTGGAGGGAGCTCTTCACTGCTTCTCCTGCCAGGAGTACCATGAAGTGACCATTTCCCGGATTGCCCGCCAGGCGGGCACCGGGAAAGGCACTGTATACGAGTATTTCCGCAGCAAGCAGGATCTCTATGACCAGCTGTTCACTTATATGTCGGAGCGCTACCTGGAGGAGATGAACCAGGTGGCCTCAGGCTCCGGACCGGTCCGCCAGCGGCTGACCGGCCTCTACCGCCGCCATGGGGAGATGTATCTGCAGATCCTGGAGCAGGGACGGGGTGCCATGCTGATGGAGGAACTGATGCGCAGCCGCCGGCATCAGGGGGCTGAAGGGATTGGCCGGGCTCTACGGGACCTCTTCAGAAGGGTATTGCTGGAGGGAGTGGAAGCCGGCGAACTGAAGGATACCCTGGATCCGGAGACGGCCTCTGCCCTTCTCCTGATGGGACTTCCCTGTCTGGTGCTGATTCTCGATCCCGCAGGACACGCAGACAACGCCGGCAACCTGGTTCATACCCTGCTGGAGGGGATGGCCGCAGAATGATCAATGCCTCCTGTCAGGGAGGCTTTTTCTCTGACCTTCTTTCTCTGGTCAGGGGAGGGGTTTTGTGAGAAAATGTACAGAGCAAAACCGGAAGCGGAGGAAACCGCCCATGAAAAAACTTTTATTGCCGGTTCTGGTGCTGATCTGCCTGCTGCAGACCACACCGGCACTGGCCTTCAACGATGTTCCGGAGGACCACTGGGCCCGGACCACCATAGAGAGACTGTACCGGAGAGAAAAAATCTCCGGTTATCCCGGAGAACTTTTCCGCCCCGGAACCGTGCTGACCCGTGCGGAGGCGGCGGTTCTTCTGGTGCAGGCGGCCGGACTTCAGGGGGAAGTATCCTCCCTGACCGGGTCGTCCCCCACCTTCCGGGACGTGAAAAATGGACACTGGGCCTCCCCGTACATCACCCTGGCCTGGGAGAAGGGGTATATCGGGGGGTATCCGGACGGAACCTTCCGTCCTGCCGGAGCGGTCAACAGGATGGAGATGGCCTCCATGCTGCTGCGAGCCCTGGAACTGCCTGCACTTCCCGAACCGGCTGCTGCCTTCCGGGATGAGGCCTCAACCCCGGAATGGGCCAGAAGCACCATCCGGTATGCATCGGCAGCCGGACTGATCGGTGGATACCCGGATGGAACCTTCCGTCCCCATCTGGGAGTAAGAAGGGATGAGGCCACCGCCATGGTGACCTCCTTTCTGTCCAGGAGAGGTACCCTCCATGATTTCCACGGCACGTTTTCCGGTCCCGCCGGAAACCGGCTAAGAATCCGGGTGGGGGACAGAACCTATGATATGCCGGCGGGAGCCGATCTTCTCTATCTCCGGGACGGAATAGTGTCCAGAAGCAATCCCTTCCAGACCGGGGATCCTGTTCTTGGGGTTCTGGACAGCGATGGGATTCTGAGATTTCTGGAAGAGGCTCCGGAGGATCTCTCCGGATTCCAGCCATCTTATTCCAGCCG
Organism: Bacillota bacterium; assembly: GCA_040773285.1. Lineage (GTDB taxonomy): Bacteria > Bacillota > TC1 > TC1 > UBA5767 > JAXGWN01. Next base: position 7,493 of record JAXGWN010000002.1, on the reverse strand, counting down.
GGAGGTATCCCTGCAGCCCCAGGGCCTCAGCATGCTGTTCCAGCAAAGCGGCATACCGGCCACAGCGGGCCAGGGCGCTGAAAGCAGCCGGATCCTCAGAAATGTTCTGGGGGTGAGTCCGGCCGGAGGTTCCGGGGAGACGGTTGCCATTATCGATACCGGGGTGGATCCCCGGCTGGAGGAACTGCGTACCCTGCCGGATGGCTCCCCCAAACTGATTGCGTATGTGACCCTGGGTCCTGAGGGTCTGATTCCTATGGAGGGGACGCTGGTCCGCAGCGGCCTGTATGCCACAGTGGAGGGCCGCCGATATAACCTGAGCGGTGTCAGCAGCCGCAGCGGACAGATCCGGTACGGCTGGCTGGAGGAGGCCCCCCTTGATACGGATCTGAACGGGAACGGAACCAGAACCGACCGGATTCTGACTCTGCTGACCGATTCCCGGGAGGACGGGGTCTACGACCGGCTGTATCTGGACCTGGCCAATAACGGTACCTTCGGGGATGACCGGGAAATGGTCCCCTTCGGGGAGAACCGGGCCACCTACAGTTTTCCCGGGGGTGGGCGCCCGGTAAATTTTGTGGTTTCATCTGTGGATCCGGGAGGGGAATCCGCCCGCCTGGGATTTGATCTCAACGGCCACGGCACCATGATGGCCTCTGCGGCTGCCGGCCGGGATTCCGGGATGGCCCCGGACAGCCGGCTGATTGTGGTCAAGGCCTTCGACCGTCAGGGTGAAGCCAGCTGGAAAGATCTGGAGGAGGCCATCAAGGTGGCGGTCCGGGAGGGGGCCACCGTGGTGAATCTCAGCATGGGCTATCTGGATACGGTCACATCAGGGAACAACTCACTGACCTATCTTGCCCAGATCTACAATCAGCGCTATGGTGTGGTCTTTGTGGGGGCAGCCGGAAACTACGGCCCCGGCACCCAGACCCTGGCCACTCCCGGAAACGGGGAATCCCTGGTGGGTGTGGGGGCCTATCTGCCGGCGGAATATGTCCGTTCCCTGCAGAAGCATCCTTTGGAGCAGGACAGCCTGTGGCCATTTTCCTCGGCTGGTCCCCGCCGGGATGGATACCTGGGGACTGACATCACGGCTCCCGGAATCGGAGTGTTCCCGGTCCCTGCCTGGGATGCGGCGGGGTACCGGGAGATCCAGGGAACCAGCGTTTCTTCGGCCCTGGTCAGCGGAGCTGTGGCCTCCACCCTGTCCGCCCTTCCGGAGGAGCGGAAGGGGGAGTTCAGGAAGAATATGCCCCGGGCGCTGGGAGAGACCGCCCGGGCCGTGGAATCATGGAATCTATATGAGACCGGATATGGCCAGGCCGACTTCCGGAATCTCAGAAACTGGAGAGACCAGGATACGGGGATTCATCTGACCAACTGGCACAGGGAGCTGGGTGTGGGTCAGGGAATCTTTGCCCGGGAGTATCTCCCCGGCAATCTTTCGGTCTTTCTTACTTCCTCTGCCGGGAAGGAGGAACTGGTGTACTGGGAAAGCACGGCTTCCTGGATGAAACCGGATGGCAGCCTGATGGTGGTGCCCCCGGGAGTCCGGCGGACCTTGGAACTTTCTTTCCGGGTTCCCCGGGAACCGGGTCTGTACACCGGGTTCCTGCGGGCCAGCGTGCTGCCCCGCATGGAAGCCCACCGGCAGATTCCGGTGGGGGTTGTGGTCCCCCACGTTCTTGAGGATGCCATGGATCTGGAACTGTCCGGGGATCTGGTATCCGGACAGGTGCGCCGGGATTTCCTCCGGGTGGAAGCCGGACAGACGGATCTTCAGGGGGAGATCCGGGTACGGCGGGGTACAGCCTCGTTTCTGCTGTTTGATCCCTCCGGGACCCTGGTGGCCAGTTCTCTGGACATGGGGACTCACTCAGCCGGCACATTCCATGTGGAAAGACCCCAGGCAGGCACCTGGGAACTGGTCATTTTCAGTCCGGTTTCCAATGCATCCGGAGGGAACCGTACCCAGACGCTCACCTCTGTAGGAGTGGAGGCCGGGCCAGCTGTTCCGGGGACTACTCCGTCCGGTTATTTTGTGGGCAACATCACCCGCCGGCTGGAAGATGGCCGCCAGTGGATCGGCCTGTCTGTCCGGGACCAGAGGTTCCAGCCTCTGGACGGGGTCATGGTGGAGATGGAAGGAAGAATGTTTGAGATCCGGGACGGCTGGATCAATGTGGAAGCAGATGTTGCAACCGATGCTGCCGGAAACCGGCAGATCCGGTTCTAGGAGGGTACGTATGAGAATAAATCAGTATATCCGGTCCCGGGCTGCAGGAATCCGCAGGATTCTTCTGGTGATCCTGGCGGCCAGCCTGGTGCTGTCGGCGGTTCTGGCCACCGGCCGGCATCAGGGGGAAATGGAGCACCGTCAGGTGGAGGTGGCCGTGGAGTATTCCGAGGTGGTGCGGACCGCCACGGAAAACGGCCTCACCCTCCGTGAGGTACTGCAGGTGTATCAGGAGGCAGGGGCCACCAGCCTGTTTGTGAAGGAACTGTCTTTTTCCGACTATGAAAATGACATCTGGTTCCGTACCGGCGGAGAACTCCAGGCTCAGGGACTTCCGGGCCGGGACAGCTGGATATATATTGTCACCGGAAACCAGATGGTGGCGGAGAATCTGATTTTCAATTTGGATATCCGGGGATATCTGGAAGACAGTTTTCAGCAGGAGGAATACACCTATATCGGGACCAGTCTGCCCCTGAACAACCTTTGGAACCTTCCCACTGACCGGATTGCCCAGATCAACAACATCGGGCTGGGCTGGCCGGAAGAGGATATGCATCTTGCTCAGGAGATGGGCTATCTGCTTCAGCTGCAGATCAAGGACTGGCAGCCTCTGGAGGAAGAGGACGTGGCCCCGTATTTTGCCCAGTTCCGCCAGTTTCCGGCGGTAAGTCTGGTTCTGTTCAACTCCAGCGATCTGTTTGGTTTCGACAGGACATCCCAGGAATACGTGGGGAATATGGCTCTGGTGGCTGAAGAGATCCGCAGCCTGGGGGTTCCCGTGGCCCAGGTGGAATTTTTTGCCCAGAAGGGCTTCAATCATATGGCCCAGCTGATGGAGGAGCAGGTGGTCCGGATGCACACCATCAGCCCGGCGGAACAGAGGATCATGAGCCCGGGACAGTCGGTGGAACGCATGACCCTGGCTGCCAAGGACCGGAACATGCGGGCTCTTCTTCTGAGACAGATCTATCTGGGGGATATGGATGATCTGGAAGTGAATGCCCGGTACCTCAGTGGAGTCCGGTCAGGCCTGGAAAGAGCGGGGCTCAGTGCCGGGCAGGTGCAGGTTCTGCCGGAGGTCCGGGTGGACAACTGGCAGCTTATGGTTCTGGTGGCCGGGGTTCTGGCCGGTGCCTTTCTTCTGGCACTGCGGCTCAATCTGGGTCTGCTGGGCCTTATGGGAACTGCCGCAGGTCTGGCGGGCGCAGCGGGACTTGTTTTCCTGGGACAGACCGTGCTGGTTCAGAAGGTCTTTGCCCTGGGTGCTGTATGTGTCTTCCCGGTTTTGTCCATCGATGGAATCCTGAAGGATACTCCCATGGACAAGAAGGAGACTGTGATTTCTTTCCTGAAGATGACCCTGATTTCCCTGGCCGGTGCCCTCCTGATGGTGGGGCTTCTGGCTGACCGCCGTTTCATGCTGACCCTTGAAGTGTTCACCGGGGTAAAACTGGCCCATGTGCTCCCCCTGGCGGTGGTGGTGATCCTGTATTTTCTCCGCCGTTCCCGGGAGGAACTGCTGCGGATGGTCCGGGCTTTTCTGGACACACCCCTGACCGTCAAGCTGCTGGTGGCCACCCTGATGGCCCTGCTGATTCTGGGTCTCTATGTGATGCGGACCGGCAATGAGGCCGGTGCGGTGTCCACCCTGGAACTGACCTTCCGGAATCTCCTGGAGCGGCTCACCGGAGCGCGCCCCCGGACCAAGGAGTTTCTCATCGGCCATCCGGCCATGCTGCTGCTTCTATTCCTGGGACTCAGGGTCCGGACCCTCCCCCTGCTGGTGCTGGGGACCATCGGGCAGGTTTCCATCGTGAACACCTATGCCCATATCCATACCCCCCTGATGATCTCGCTGCTGCGCAGTGTCCTGGGGGCAACCGCCGGCCTGGTGGCCGGTCTGGTACTGATTTTTGTCTGGGAGAGATTCTTCCGGTGGATAAGGAGACAGATCCATGTCTAGAATCGCCCTGATGGGCTACTATGGCTTCAACAATGCCGGAGATGAGGCAATTCTTTTCAGCACCCTGCGGAGTCTCCGGCAGAGGGACCGCTCGGTGGATGTCACCGTTCTGTCGGCCAACCCGGAAAAAACTGCCCGGCTTTACGATGTGGCTGCGGCGGACCGCTGGAAGATCATGCCGGTTCTTAAAACCCTGTGGAATTCCGATATGCTGGTGTTTGGAGGAGGAAGCATTCTCCAGGACACCACCAGCACCCGGAGTCTGGATTACTATCTCTGGGTGGCCCGGCTGGCTTTGTGGATGCGCAAACCGGTTTACTTCATGGCCCAGGGAATAGGACCGGTGAAGGCGCCCCGTTCCCGCCAGAAGACCGCAGCCCTTCTGAACCGGGTGACCAGGATTACCGTGAGGGACCGGGATTCCAAACAGGAACTCCTGGACATGGGTGTTACCGGCCCGGAAATCGAAGTGACAGCTGATCTGGTGCTGGGGCTTTACCACCGGGAGATCGAACGGGCCCCCGGCCTTAAGGTGCTGGAAAGAAATGGGATTGGCGCCGGCTTCGGGGAAAAACTGGTGGGGATTTCCGTGCGGGACTGGCGGGATCTGTCTGAATATAAGAAAGTGCTGGCCCGGGTGGGGGATCAGCTGACGGAGGCCGGCTGCAAAGTGGTGTTTCTGCCTTTCCATTTTCCCGGGGATGTCAGCTGCGGCCGGGAGGTGGCCCGGCAGATGGAAGCCGATGCCCTGGTAATCCGGGATGAGGTCAGCACCATCGAGATGCTGGGAATGGTATCCCGGATGGACCTGATCATCGGGATGAGAATGCACAGCCTCATCATGGCAGCGGTGATGGGAGTTCCAGCCATCGGGCTGTCTTATGACCCCAAGATCGACGCAGCCGTAAGCCTCACCGGCCAGACCGACGGGGGACGGGTGGAAAATCTGGACAGTGATTTTATCACCTCGGAAGCTCTCAGGATTCTCGGGGACCGGGAGGATATCGTGGAGGCCCAGGAGGGGATCGTTTCTCCTCTCAGGACCCGGGCCCGGAGAAATATTGAACTGCTGCTGGAACTTCTGGGAGGACGTTTATGAGCGGACTGTATCAGGCGGCCGGAATCGTCTTTTTCTTTAATCTGGTCTCCAAGATGCTGGGGTATTTCCGGGATGCGGTCCTGGCGGCCTATTATGGGGCCGGGAGCCTCACGGATGCCTACATGATCGCCTACACCCTGCCCTACTCCCTGCAGGCAGTTCTGGGAATGGCCTTTCTCACTGTAATGGTTCCTTTCCTCACCGGATTTCTGATGCAGGGAAAACGCCAGGAAGCCTTCAGGCTGACCTCTGTTGTGGTCCGGAAGGTGGGGTTCTGGCTGCTGGTGCTGGTGGTACTGGGAATGATTCTGGCACGACCGGTGACCCGGATCATGGCCCCCGGCTTTGATGAAGCGGCCATCCGTCAGACTGCCGGCCTGATGCGGGTGATGCTTCCGTCCATTTTCCTGATGGGAATGGGGATGCTGTATTCCGGCATTCTCAATGCCGAAAAGAAATTTGCCCTGGTGGCCTTTGCCCCCGGGCTGGTAAATATTCTCATGATGCTGGGGATTATCCTGCTGAACGGAACTCTGGGTATCTACGGGGCGGCGGTGGGGACCCTGGCAGGATTTGCCGGTTTCTACCTGCTGTTGTGGCGGGGGATCCGGAAGATGGGATTTTCCTTTTCCCTTTCCGCCGGAGATCCGGAGGGGATGACCCGTCCGGTGCTCCAGGGAATCCTGCCGGTGGCAGTCAGTGTTTCGGTGAACCAGGTGCTGCTGGCGGTGAGCCGTTTTTTTGCCTCCGGTCTGGAGGCCGGCAGCATTTCGGCTCTGGACTTTGCCAACCGGATCATGAACCTGCCTTTGGGAATATTCACGGCGGCCGTGGTTACCGCAGCGTTTCCCCTGATGACCGAGGGGGCAGCCCGCAATGAGACGGAAAAACTGGCCTCCACCCTGATCCGGGGGATCCGGGCCATCCTGGTGTTTATCATTCCTGTGTCCGTGGGCATGGTGATTCTCCGGGTTCCCCTGGTGGAACTTCTGTACCAGAGGGGACAGTTTATGGCCCGGGATACTGTGATGACTGCCGGTGCGCTGTACTGGTTCTCCGTGGCTCTGCCGGCTTTTTCCTCCAATATGATGATGACCCGGGCATTCTATGCCTACCGGGATTACAGGACTCCGCTGCTGGCCGGACTGGCTGCGGTGGCGGTAAATGCTGCGGCTTCCCGGCTGCTGGTGGGACCATTTGCCCACAACGGTCTGGCGGCAGCCAATGCCCTGGCCGCCTACAGTTACACCCTGCTTCTCCTGGTGCTGCTGGTCCGCCGGCTGGGACGGCTGAACCTTCCCTATCTGGCCCGGGGGATTCTCAAATCCATGGCGGCCTCCGCCCTGATGGGATGGGCGGTTTTAAGTCTCCGGGGATTCATCGCCACCCTGCGGCCTGCCGGTACCGGAACCACGGTCCTGATCCTGGGGGCCGGAGCCCTGGCCGGAGTCATAATATACTTTGCGGTTCTGAAACTTCTGAAATATGAGGAACTGAACGAAGCACTGGGCTTTCTCAGAAAACGCCGTACGAAGGAGAAAAGATAAATGGTTCAGAATGGATGGTGGGGGGCGCTGAGCGCCCTGCTGATTGCCCTGGCGGTGACCCCGCAGGTAAGAAAACTGGCCTTCCGGATTGGGGCGGTGGACCGGCCCAACGAACGGAAGGTACACGCAGGGATCATGGCCCGGATGGGGGGGCTGGGGATTTATATTGCCTTTGTGGCATCCGCCCTGCTGTTTGCTCCCCGGTCTGCCCAGCTGACCGGGGTTCTCCTGGCCAACACCCTGATTGTCATCACCGGAATCCTGGACGATACCCGGGACCTTTCCCCGAAGATCAAGCTGCTGGGGCAGGTGCTGGCCGCCCTGGTCCTGATGGAATACGGGTTTGAGGTGAAATTCCTTACCCTTCCCCTGGAAGGGGGAATCGTATATCTGGAACGGGCGGACACCATTTTTACGGTGTTCTGGCTGGTGGGGGTCACCAATGCGGTGAACCTGATCGATGGACTGGACGGACTGGCCGCCGGCACGTCAGCCATCGCGGCGGCCACCATGTCCGTGGTGGCCCTGATGACCGGTCAGATACAGGCTTTTGTGCTGGGTCTGATCCTGGTGGGTGCCATAGTGGGATTTCTGAAGTACAATTTCCATCCGGCCAGCATTTTTATGGGGGACACCGGT
>JAXGWN010000001.1:0-22201 GCA_040773285.1 Bacillota bacterium | reverse complement strand
CTGCCAGCAGCGTTATGAAACCAATCCCCTGCGGATCTTCGACTGCAAAAGCCCCACGTGCCAGGAGATTGTGAAGGAGGCTCCCACCATCACCAGCTGCCTGTGTGACTCCTGCCGGGAGCATCTGGATCAGGTGGAAAAGGGACTGGAGATGACTGGCGTTTCCTATGTTCTGGACACCGGACTGGTCCGGGGTCTGGATTATTACACCAAAACCGCCTTCGAGGTTATGGTCTCCGGCATCGGGGCTCAGAGTTCCATTGGCGGTGGGGGGCGTTATGATCAGCTGGTGGCGGAAATCGGAGGTCCGGAGATGTCGGGGATCGGGTTTGCCGTGGGGCTGGAACGGACCATTCTCACCATGGAGGCACAGGGAATCGGGCCCCGTACAGACAGTTCCCCCCAGGTATATATAGCCCACGTGACTGAAAAGGAAAAACCGGCAGCATTCCGGCTGGCGGCCACGCTGCGGCAGGAGGGAATTTCCGCCAGGACCGATGTGATGGACCGCAGTCTCAAGGCGCAGTTCAAATATGCGGACCGTCAGGGGTTCACCCATGTGATCACCCTGGGGGAAACCGAGGCAACAAGTGGAATGTATGGAATCAAGGATATGCTCCGGGGGTCCCAGGAAACCCTGTCCGCCGGTGATCTGATCCGTTATCTTCAGGGAGGAAACGACAATGAGTGAACTGAAACGAACAGCACAATGCGGCAGTCTGAGGGCCGCTAACATCGGGGAAGAGGTGGTTCTCAGCGGTTGGGTAAACCGGCGCCGGGATCATGGTGGTCTTATCTTTGTGGATCTGCGGGACCGCAGTGGCCTGGTCCAGGTGGTATTCAACCAGGAACTGTCGGCAGAGGCCCTGAAGGTGGCCGAATCCATCCGTGGTGAATTTGTTCTCACCATCCGGGGCCAGGTGATCGGCCGGGTTCCTGAGGCGGTAAACCCCAGAATGGCCACAGGGGAAGTGGAAGTGGTCTGCTCCGAGATTGAGATCCTCAATACTGCCAGAACCCCGGTGTTTGATAGTGCTGACGGGATCCATGTGGATGAAAACGTCCGGCTGAAGCACCGGTATCTGGATCTCAGAAGACCGGAGATGCAGCAGAACATGATTCTCAGGCACCGGGTGACCATGGCTATGCGTCAATTCCTGGATTCCCGGGATTTTCTGGAGATTGAAACCCCCATGCTGACCCGCAGCACTCCGGAGGGTGCCCGGGATTACCTGGTGCCCAGCCGGGTGAATCCGGGACACTTTTTCGCTCTTCCCCAGTCTCCGCAGATCTACAAGCAGATGCTGATGGTGTCCGGTATGGAGCGCTACTTCCAGATTGCCCGCTGCTTCCGGGACGAGGATCTACGGGCGGACCGCCAGCCGGAGTTCACCCAGCTGGATATGGAGATGTCCTTTGTGGACCGGGAGGATGTGCGCCGGCTCATTGAGGAACTGATGCAGCACGTGTTCCTGGAGTCCCTGGGCCGGAAACTTCCGGACAGTTTCCCCATCATCACGTACCAGGATGCCATGGACCGCTACGGTTCCGACCGCCCGGACCTGCGCTTTGGCATGGAACTGGTGACCATTGGGGATCTGATGGAAAATACCGGATTTCAGGTGTTCTCCTCCGTACTGCAAAAAGGCGGACAGATCAAGGGGATCAATGCCAGGGGGTGCGCCGGTTATTCCCGCCGGGACATTGACTCCCTGATGGAAGTCACCTCCACCTATGGAGCCAAAGGACTGGCCTGGATTGCCTTCACCGGTGAGGAAATCAAGTCCCCCATCCGTAAGTTCCTGTCAGAGGAGGAAATGGAGGCCATCCGTCAGCGGCTGGATGCCCAGGACGGCGACCTGCTGCTGTTTGTGGCAGACACCCCCAAAGTGGTGGCAGCGGCCCTGGGGGCCCTGCGGATCGAACTGGCCCACCGTCTGGACCTTATCGACCCTGATGAACTGAATTTTGCCTGGGTGGTGGATTTCCCCCTGTTTGAGTATGATCCGGCGGAAAAACGCTACGTGGCCATCCACCATATGTTTACGGCTCCCCATCCCGAGGATCTGGAACTGCTGGACAGCGACCCCCTGCAGGTACGGGCCCAGGCCTATGACCTGATTCTCAACGGAATTGAACTGGGCGGAGGATCCATCCGGATCCACCGCAGCGATCTGCAGCAGAAGGTGTTCGATCTGGTGGGCCTGACCCGGGAGGAAGCCCGGGAGAAATTCGGCTTCATGCTGGATGCCTTCCAGTTTGGAGCACCTCCCCACGGTGGTGTGGCCTTCGGCCTGGACCGGATGATCATGCTGATGAGGAACCGGGAGAGCATCCGGGACGTGATTGCCTTCCCCAAAACCCAGAGTGCCTCCGACCTGATGATGGATGCCCCCGGTACGGTGGACGACAGGCAGTTGCAGGAACTGTTTATCCGGCTGAATCTCCCGGCTGCCCAGAAAGGGTAAAACCATGGAGGCACTGGAGGAACGGACTCTTCTGCTGACCGGGACGGAGGGAATGGAGAAGCTCCGCAGCGCCCGGGTGGTATTGTTCGGGGTGGGAGGTGTCGGATCCTTTGCCGCCGAAGCCCTGGCCAGAGCCGGTGTCGGGTGGATCCGTCTGGTGGATTACGACCGGGTAAACGCCTCCAATCTGAACCGTCAGCTGGTGGCCCTTCATTCCACCCTGGGCCTTCCCAAGGTGGAGGTGATGCGCCAGAGGATTCTCGACATCAATCCCCGGTGCCGGGTAGAGGCTGTGACGGATTACTTCCGTCTGGAACATCTGGTGCTGGAGGATGGAAAAAACCCTGACTTTGTGGTGGATGCCATTGACATGGTCACAGCCAAACTGGAAATGCTGACCGAAGCGTATCACCGGGGCATTCCGGTGATCTCCAGCATGGGTGCCGGGAACCGGCTGGATAACACGGGGTTCCGGATCGCCGATATTTCAAAAACGCAGACCTGCCCCCTGGCCCGGGTCATGCGGCGGGAACTGAAGAACCGGGGCATCACCCGGGGAATTCCGGTGGTCTATTCAGAGGTGCCGGCAGATACCTCCAGAAAGCCTCTGGAGGAGGGCCGTCCGGTGATCGGCAGTATTTCCTATGTGCCGGGTACCGCAGGGCTTTATCTGGCCGGTTATGTTGTACGGGAACTTATTAACAGGTGATGAATATGGAAAAAATTGCCATTATGAACGCCCTGATCACCCGGTTCAAAAAAATCCGGGGACAGATCGGGGGAATCAGGAAAATGCTGGCCACACCGGAGAAAGACTGCACAGACATCTTCATTCAGCTGTCTGCCGTCCGGGCCGCCCTGGACAAGGCCTCCATGCTGGTGCTGGAAAATCACATGCTGCACTGTCTGACTCCGGCAGCTACGGAGGAAGATCTCAAGGAGCAGAGGGACAATCTGATTTCCTTCATCAAGCATTACAAGTATGGAACCTTCAGCAGCCCCTACAACTCCCAGGAAGTGGATTATCTGTTTCTGGAAGCGGAAAGGATCGTCACCCTGGTGATCGATACCATCCAGGAGGCCGGGGAAACCCGCTGCACCGATGTTCTGGGATACACATCCCAGATCCGGGAAATTCTCAACAGTGCCTCCCTGGCGGTATTTGAATCCGAGGTACACAAATCCCTGTATACCAGGGAACCGGAACACAGGATAAGTCAGCTGGAAAAGACACTGGGAATGGCCAAAAAGTTTATCGTATAACGCCGGAGAACCGGCGGGAGGTTAAAGAAATGGATCTGTTTTCCCTGGCCTCGGAGCAGGAGCAGGAAAAAAATGCGCCTCTGGCCCGCCGTATGCGGCCCAGGAACCTGGACGAATATGTGGGACAGGAGCACATAATCGGGGAAGGGAAGATGCTTCGCCGGGCCATTATGGCAGACCGGCTGGGCTCCCTTATTTTCTGTGGTCCCACCGGCTCCGGGAAGACTGCCCTGGCAGAAGTGATTGCCCAGACCACCAGTTCCACTTTCGTGCGTCTCAATGCCGTCACCGCCGGTGTTTCCCAGATCCGGGAAGTGGTGGAACAGGCCCGGGACCAGCTGGGCATGTACGGGAAACGGACCATCCTGTTTGTGGATGAGATCCACCGGTTCAATAAGAGCCAGCAGGATGCCCTGCTCCCCTATGTGGAGGATGGGCTGCTGACCCTGATTGGAGCCACTACGGAAAATCCCTACGTGGAAGTGAACAAAGCCCTGATTTCCCGCTCCACCATATACCGGCTGGAACCCCTGGGCCCGGATCAGATCCGTCTGGTGCTTGCCCGGGCTTTGGAAGACGCCAGGAGGGGATATGGAAATCTGCAGGTGGAAGTGATACCGGAAGCCATGGACCATCTGGTTTTTGCTGCAGACGGGGATGCCAGAAGAGCCCTGAACGCCCTGGAACTGGCGGTTCTTACCACCAGCCCCGGGGAGGATGGGCTGATACGGATCGGGTCTGTGGAGGCAGCGGAATCCATCCGGCAGAAAGTGCTCACCTACGATAAAAATGGAGACCAGCATTACGATGTGGTGTCCGCTTTCATTAAAAGCATGCGGGCCTCCAGGCCGGATGCGGCGCTTCACTACATGGTCAGGATGCTGGAATCGGGGGAGGACCCCCGGTTCGTCAGCCGCCGGATGATGATCTTCGCCTCCGAGGATATTGGTCTGGCAGATCCCGCTGCCCTGACCCAGGCCACGGCAGCGGACTACGCCCTGAAGAATCTGGGGATGCCGGAGGCAAAATTTGCCCTGACCCAGGCCTGTCTGTATCTGGCCCTGGCCCCCAAATCCAATGCCTGCAAAACTGCGGTTATGGCAGCAGTGCGGGATCTGGAAGATCTGGTTCCGGGGGATGTGCCCGCATTCTTGCAGGATAAAACATACAAAAAGGTCCCGGGAAGCCGTCAGGCTGATGACCTTTACATCTATCCTCCGGACCATGGGTATCAGACAGACCAGGAATATATGCCGGAAGGTCTGATGGGGCGGCGATACTACGCAAGAAGCGGGAATGGCCAGGAAACCCTTTAATACCAACGGTTTTTTAATACCTGATCATGCTCATATGTTTTTAAAAGATATAATCTATCAAACTGCTATGTTATTCTTTTTTGGCCGACTCAGGAGGTTGTTATGCGTATTTCCACCAAAGGCACTTATGGTCTGAGGGCAATGATCGATCTGGCAATGCATAGTGATTCGGGACCGGTGTCCCTGAAGAGCATTGCGGAACGTCAGGACGTTTCGGAGCTGTATCTGGAACAGATCTTTGCCCTGCTGAGAAAAAGCAGTCTTGTTGAAAGCAAACGGGGAGTCAAAGGAGGCTACTATCTGAACCGGGAACCCAGGGAGATCAGCGTCCATGAGATTCTGGAGTGTCTCGAGGGAAAACTGTCCATTGTCCAGTGTCTGGAAGATGGAAGTGAAGCCTGTCCCCGGGATCAGATCTGCCCCACCAGGGTCCTGTGGAAACGGATCAACGGGGCCATCGCCAGGACGCTTGATTCCTATACCCTGGAGGACCTGATTGTTGAGGCCAGATACCGGGAACAGAACGCTCCGGATCAAGAAGGTGGAGACATTCTGTCCTGACGGAAGGAAGGATATTTATGTATTATTTTGATCACAGCGCCACCACTCCGGCGGATCCGGAGGTGATCCGGGTGATGGCGGAGGCCATGGAACAGTATCCCGGAAATCCGTCCAGTGCCCACAGAGCCGGGAAAGCAGCCCGCAAGGCCCTGCTGGAGGCCAGAAACCGGGTGGCGGTTCTGCTGGGGGCAGAACCGGGAGACTGGGACCACCGGGGGGAAATCGTTTTCACCGGCTCCGGAACCGAGTCAGACAATCTGGCCATACTGGGCTGCGCCCGGGCCAGAGCGGGCGGGGGCCGCCATCTGATTACCAGCACCATTGAACACCATGCGGTGCTCCATGCCTTCCGGCAGCTGGAAACAGAAGGGTTTCTGGTACAGTATCTGGAACCCGATGAAAACGGAATTGTCTCCCTGGAGGCTCTCAGAGCCTCTCTGAGGCCCGATACCACCCTGGTCAGTATCATGATGGCCAACAATGAGACCGGGGCCCTGCAGCCGGTCCGGGAAATGGCCCGGCTGGCCAGGGAAAATGGGAGCCTATTCCATACGGACGCTGTTCAGGCAGCCGGAAAGATTCCTTTGGACGTCCGGGATCTGGGGGTGGACCTTCTCAGTATTTCAGCGCACAAATTTTACGGTCCCCGGGGAACCGGCGCTCTGTATGTCCGGAAGGGAACCGATATTCTGCCGGTACAGTACGGTGGAGGCCAGGAGGAGGATCTCCGGCCTGGAACCGAAAATCTGGCCGGCATTCTGGGTCTGGCGACCGCCCTGGAAAAGGCGGTCCGGCTGATTCCGGAAGAAATGCCCAGACAGGACAGCCTGATCCGGCTGCTGGAGGATCGGCTTCTGGACAAGATTCCCCACATCCGGATCAATGGCCACAGAGATCACCGGGTACCGGGGATCCTGAATTTCAGTGTGGAATTTGTGGAAGGGGAGGCTTTCCTTATGCATCTGGATCTGGCGGGAATCCAGGCCTCCAGCGGCTCTGCCTGCACCACCGGTTCCTCTGAGCCGTCCCACGTTCTGACCTCCATGGGCCTCAATGCCCGTCTGGCCCAGAGTTCCGTACGGATCAGCATAGGTAAGGGTACCGGCCGGGAAGACATCGAATACCTGGTGGAAAAGGTTCCGGCAATCGTGGACCGGTTGAGAAACATTTCGCCCCTTTACCGGGCCTGGCTCCGGGAGAACCCCAATGGATAGGAGTCTTCCCTCCGTTCTGGTGGCCATGAGCGGAGGTATGGACAGTTCCTGCACCGCCGCTTTGCTGAAAGAGGCAGGGCACCGGGTGGGCGGGGTGATGATGAGACTTCTTCCGGAGGATCTGGAGGGGGACAGTGCCTTTGAGGCCTCCTATGGGGAAGCCAGGCGCATGGCCCAGCTGCTGGAAATTCCTTTTTCCCTGCTGGATCTGAGGCAGGAGTTTAACCGCCAGGTGATAGAGCCCTTCATGAATGAATACATGGCCGGCCGGACCCCCAATCCCTGTGTCCGGTGTAACCGGTTCCTGAAATTCGGAGCCCTGCTGGACTACGCCTCAGACCAGGGCTTTGATCTTCTGGCCACCGGCCATTATGCCCGGATTTTCCGGGACCCGGACAGCGGGCTTTACAGACTCTGCAGGGGTGAGGATCCGGGAAAGGATCAGTCTTATTTCCTGTACCGGCTCAGCCAGGAACAGCGGTCCCGGATCCTGTTTCCCCTGGGGATCTTCCGGAAAAGCCACATCCGGGAGATGGCCCGGGAACTGGGATTCGATGTGGAAGGAAGGGGGGAGAGCCAGGAAATCTGCTTTATCCCCGATGACGACTACCGCTCATTCATCCGTCAGAGGCATCCGGAGGAGCCGGAGGAAGGCTGGTTCTGCGACAACACAGGAAACCGGCTGGGCCGCCACCTGGGACTGGCCTTTTATACGGTGGGTCAGAGAAAAGGACTGGGACTGGCTCTGGGCTATCCGGCCTACGTCTATGACATGGATCCGTTGAGCCGGACCATTTATGTGGGACCCCGGGAAATGCTGGAACGTCACTGGTTCACGGTATCCGATCCGGTTTTTCCGGGACTTGGGGGACAGACTCTGACAGCGCCCCTGGAGGTACAGGTAAAGGTGCGTTACCGGTCCGGTCTCCAGCCGGCCAGAATCCATCCGCCGGATCCATCCGGAAACTGCCGCGTGGAACTGCTGAAACCGGAAAGCGCCATAACCCCGGGACAGGCTGCCGTGTTTTATCAGGAGGGATGTGTTCTGGGGGGAGGGACCATTTTGAGGGAACCTTCTGAAGCGCCCCAGGAAACGTCTTAATATTTTTACATAATATATGTTATCGGCCCAAATGATATTTTGCCTGAAAGGAATCTCATGATAACAAACCTGCTGCGGCTGATCCTTCAGTCCGGGGTCATTCTTCTGGTCTGGACCGCCGGTGAACAGATCGGCCGTTTTATACCGCTTCCGGTCCCCGGATCCATTCTGGGAATGCTGATCCTGCTGATTCTTCTGCAGACCGGCCTGCTTCCGGAAAATGCCATCCGGGATACCGGAGATCTTTTTCTGAAATATCTGCCCTTCTTTTTTGTCCCGGCCGGGGTCAGCATCCTGGCCTATCTGGACGTTCTGGAGGGCTCTTTTCTGCTGCTGTTTTTGGCGCTTCCCCTGAGCACCTTCCTGGTCATGGCGGTCACCGGCCTGGTGGTCCAGAATCTGATTCTGAGGGAGAACCGTCATGAATGAACCGGTCCTGATTCTGTCCGGCACCATTGTCACCATCGCGGTTTACGTTCTGGGGCTGCGGTTGTACCGCCGGAGCGGATACAATTCCCTGCTGCACCCCAACACATTTTCCATGGGGATCCTGATCCTTCTGCTGCTGGCCTCAGGATACTCCTATGAAGAGGTGTACCAGCCGGCAGCGGACTTTATCAGCTGGTTTCTGAAGCCGGCTGTGGTGGTGCTGGCACTTCCTCTGCACAGAAGCCTTGGCCATCTGCTGAAAAGCAGGGTGGCCATCTTAAGCGGGGTTGTGGCCGGGATGCTGGTATCCGCCCTGGGAGTTCTGATTCTTGCCCTGGTTGCAGGACTTACTCCTGTGCTGGCCCTCTCCCTGCTGCCCCGCTCTATTACGACTCCCATGGCCATTGAGACGTCCCGCACCCTGGAGGCACTGGTTCCGGTAACAGTTTTTTCTGTCATTATTACCGGAGTCAGCGGCGCGGTGGCAGCCCGGAAACTTCTGAAACTGGCCGGAGTTACCCATCCCGTGGCCATGGGAGTAGCCATAGGGACGTCATCCCACGCCCTGGGAACGTCCAGAGCCCTGGAGATCGGTCCGGATACAGGAGCCATGTCCGGACTGGCCCTCGCCCTGTGCGGGCTTATGAGCGTATTTTTCCTCCCCCTGTTCGCCCGGTTTCTCCTGTACTGTTATGCGGTGCTTCCGGTATAATAATCCAATATATACGCCAGGAGCCCCCGGATTCTCTGAAATCCGGGGGCTCCTGTATTTGACAGTCTTCAGTTTACTCAATTGGAAGATTGTGAAGCTTCAGAAAGGAAAGTTTGTCCCAGTAACCCCGCTGGAAAAGAATCTTTCCGTTTACCACCTGGAAGAACCCGCAACCCCTGAGTCCCAGGGGATCCCGCCATTCCAGAATGGCCCACTGTCCGTCTTCGAAGATATTTTCCACGATGCACACCATATCCGCCTGGGCAAACTCCTGCCGGAACATGTCCCGGATGGCCTTCTGGCCGGTTACCGGCTCATTGGCCACCTGGTGATTCACCGCCTCCGGGTGATACAGTTCCGCCAGGGCATCCGCATTCCCCGCATTGAAGGCATCCAGCCAGAGATTCAGAACTTCCCTGGGTCTCATCCCGATTTCCTCCTGTCTTTCAGAGATTTTCCCGCAGAATTTCCTCCAGTTCCTTCCGGCCGGGCAGCCGGCCACTGAACTTCACCTGGCCGTCCAGCACCAGGGCAGGAGTGTTCATAACCCCATAGGCCATGATGTCCTGCAGGTCCTCCACCTTCCCGATTTCTGCTTCCGGATCCAGATCCTTCAGGATCTCCCGGGACATTTTTTCCAGTTTTTTGCATTTGGCGCATCCTGTGCCAAGAATTTTTACATTCATATGTACGTATCTCCTCTATGCCAGGTCTCTGCGGGCCGGTATCAGCATGACGTTGGTGTCCGCATGACGGGCCACGTTGTGGCTGACACTGCCCAGGAACACTTCCTCAATAAAACCCCGTCCCTGGCTTCCCATGACGATCAGGTCTGCCTGGTTTTCCCGGGCAAACTGCAGGATCTCCTGGGTGGGGGATCCGAAGAGGAGCCTGGTGTCCACCAGGGCCGTTCCGGCTGCCCTCAGTTCCGTGGCCAGAGCATTGAGCCGTTTGGTATCGGTCTCATTGAATTCGTCCAGCATATCCAGCAGATACGGGCTGATTCTGTGTTCATCCTGTACGTGCAACACGGTGATCCGTTCCACTCCGGAAGCGGCCATCTGCCGGATATACTCCAGGCTCTCGGTGGCATTCCGCGAGAAATCCGTGGGAAACAGAACGTGTTTCAGGGATTCCAGGGGTCTGGCGCAGGCCACCTCCCCTTCCTTCGGTTCATCGCAGTCCTTTACCCGGACCAGCAGGACCGGACAGGGGCTGTGGTGGATCAGGTCGTAGGCCGGTTCCCGGGCCAGAAGTTCCCCGGGCAGTGAGTGCTTCCGGGCGGTGGTAAGAATCATGGAAATTCCTTCCTTCTCAACCAGGGCCCCCAGTTCCTGCCGTACTCCACCGGTCAGGCTGTGGTAGCGGACATTGAGCCCCTGGGCAGTGAGAACGGTTTCCAGTTCCTCCCGGCTCTCCCGGGCCACCGACTGATACAGGGACAGATAGGCCCTGTCAAGGGCATCGGCCTCCCCCACCTGGATCAGAACGGCATCGGTGGTTCCCAGGGATTTCAGTGCGGGGACGGTCTCCAGGATCACCCGCTGGGGTGAGGTAAGATCGGTGGCAATCAGGACAGTTTTAAACATGGCGGTTCCTCCTTTGGGATCCTAAAAAAACAGATGACCCACAGCATTAAAGAGATATCCGATGATCAGGATGCCGGCGGTGACAATGCCGGTGAAAACAACCAGAAGACGGGTCTTTACCACTTTCTTCAGCATAATCAGGGAAGGCAGACTCAGTGCCGTGACTCCCATCATGAAACTCAGTGCAGTCCCAAGGCCCACGCCTTTGGCCACCAGGGCCTCTGCAATGGGCAGGGTGCCGAAAATATCTGCATACATAGGGATTCCGACCAGGGTGGCCACCACAACGGAGTACCATTTGTCCTGGCCAAGAATTGCAGATATCAGGGATTCCGGTATCCAGTTGTGGATGGCTGCTCCGATTCCCACTCCGATCAGTACGTACAGCCAGACTCTTCCCACAATGTCCCGGACCTGGTTCAGGGCGAATTCCACCCGCTGCCGGCCGGTCAGTTCTTCCTCCCCGCTCTGCCCCCCTTTGTTCCCGAACACGAAAGGCTCAACATATTTTTCCAGCTTTGCTTTGCTGATGATGGTTCCACCCACCACCGCCAGAACAATGCCCACCACCACATAGGCCAGGGCTGTTCTCCAGTTGAAGATGCTGGCCAGCAGTATAACGGAGGCCAGATCCACCAGTGGAGAGGATATCAGGAAAGAAAACGTGACCCCGATGGGCAGTCCGGCTCCGGTAAACCCGATGAACAGCGGAATGGAAGAACAGGAACAAAACGGGGTTACCGTTCCCAGCAGAGCCCCCAGGATGTTGGCGCTGACCCCGGAGAAGCCTCCCAGAATCCTCCGGGTTTTTTCCGGAGGAAAGAAGCTCTGAATCAGGGAAATACCAAAAATAAGGACGGTCAGCAGTATGAATATTTTAATCACATCATAGATGAAAAAATGAAGGCTGCCCCCCAGTGGCTGGTCCATGGGGAGCCCCAGAACCCCTTCTGTAAAACGGGCAACCAGTTCATGGAGCCAGTTCATTTTCAACAGCTGATCGTTAAGCCAGGCAAAAATTTTCATGTGTGCTCTTCTCCTTTGTTGGAATCCGATCCGGTTTCCTCAAGGGAATACAGCCAGTCCGCCAGTTTCAGAACTTCCGGCCGGTTCAGCCGGTAGCGGGTCCAGGACCCGTCCCTGCGGCTCAGCACCAGGCCGCTGTCGCAGAGTATCTTCATATGGTAGGACAGGGTGGGCTGGGTGATCCGGAATTCCTCCAGGATTCTGCAGGCACAGAGTTCACCCTCCCGGAGCATCTCCAGAATTTTAAGTCTGGTTTCGTCGGCCCGGGCCCTGAATGTGGCTTTTCCGGATTCCATAGTATTTCCTCCAGGATCGCAGATATAGAAATATTTCTATATCCAGTATACGGATCTGACTCTTTCTGTCAAGGGTTCAGATCAGCAGGGGCAGCAGCAGACTGGCCAGCCCCAGAAAGAAGAAAAAGCCCAGCACATCGGTGACGGTGGTCACAAACACCCCGGAGGCCAGGGCAGGATCAATGTGTCTCATACTGAGCAGCCGGGGCACCAGATAGCCGGAGCCGGCAGCCACGATCAGGTTGAGGATCATGGCAGCCCCCAGTACCAGTCCGAACCAGGGATTCCCCACCCACAGATAACCCAGCAGACTGACCACCACCCCCAGAGACAGCCCATGAATGAGACCCAGGGACAGTTCCTTCAGAAGAATGCTCCGGGCATTTTCCGGCTGCACCTCTCCCAGGGCCAGCCCCCGGATAATGACAGTCATGGTCTGTGTGCCCGCATTGCCTCCCATACCGGCCACAATTGGCATAAATACCGCCAGAGCCACCACCTTCCCGATAGTGTCCTCAAACAGACTCACCGTGGCGGAGGCCAGAATGGCGGTCAGCAGATTCACCAGAAGCCAGGGCAGCCGTGCCCTGACAGAACTGGCCACAGTCCCCCCAATCCGCTCAGTTCCCCCCAGTCCGGCCATCCGGTACAGGTCTTCGGTATGCTCCTCGCTGAGCACCTCCACAATGTCATCCGCCTGGATCACACCCAGCATACGGCCATCCCCGGAAATCACCGGCATGGAAAGAAGACCGTACTTTTCGAAAAGCCGGCCCACCTCCTCCTGATCCATCTCCACGGGAACCCGGATCACATTGTGGTTCATAATTTCTCCCACAGGCGTATCGAAAGTGGAAACCACCACATCCCGCAGGGATACCACGCCGGCCAGGACGCCTTCCCGGTCAAGGGCATACAGATAATAGGGTGTGTCCGAGGGCGGTGCCTCTTTCTGGAGAAACCGGATGGTATCCCCCACGGTCATATCCTGGGTCACCGCCAGATACTCGGTGGCCATGATTCCACCGGCGGATTCCGGAGGATAGTTCAGCAGTTCCTCCATCTCAGCCGCATCGGTTTCATTCATTACGGAAATGATGCTGTCCCGCTCCTGACGGTCCACCGACCCCAGCAGGTCCGCCAGTTCATTGGAACTCATTTTCCCAATGATGCTGCCCTGCCGGTCTGCCGGGAACAGAGTCAGCAGGTTGTATTTCGTTTCATCCTCCGCCTGGTCAATCACCAGGGCAATGTATTCATCCGGGAGACCCTCCAGGATCTCCCGGGGATCGGCTTTCCGGTCCTCCATATCCTCCAGCAGATCCGCCGGATGGATATCGGCCAGTCTTTCCCGCCACTGATCCGGTGGCAGGAAAATCCGTTTGGATCTCAGCAGTTCCAGCTGTTCCAGCGCGCGGTTCAATCCGTCATCCCCTTTTTTTCAGTCTCATCAGGATGGTGTGTAAAGAAGAATTACCGCCAGAAACTCCACCGGGGAACTGCTGTCATTGCGGATGGAATGGCTTCCTCCGTTGCCGGTCAGCACGGCATCTCCCGGCCTGATTTCCCGGGTAAGTTCCCCGTCAGTAACCACCGCCCGGCCTGACAGCATAGTATAGATTTCCTCTTCCTCCCCATGGGTATGCACCCCTATGGAAGCTCCCGGCTCCAGGGTGATCACGGCAAACATCCGGCAGTGGCCTTTCAGTTCCTCCCGGGTAAAGATATGCCGGATCCCGACATCCCCCTGGCCTCCATGCAGGTGGCTGCGGACCTCAGTTTCCATTTCAGACAGCGTACGGATCATATAGACATCCTCCTTCCTTTTCCTCAGAGATAATACCAGATACTTTCATAATCTCCGGGATTCTCCCCCCGGGCTTCCATTTCCTGCAGAAATCCGAGAATCTCCGGATCCGTGTGCATGTAGGGGGACACGTCCTCCAGGCTCATATCCCAGGGATAGAATTCATAGACTCTTTTTCCATCCGGCAGAATCATGATCACCTCATGGTTCTGGCCGGCCCGGAGATAATTTTTTCCCAGACGGGGAATATTGAATACCGCCTCATCGGTCCGGTCCAGTCCCGGAGTCAGCCTGGCCTCCTCCGCCTGCTCCTGGAGAAGACGGGCAATAGGAACCCGGTAGGCCCGGGTCTCCTCCTTCCCTTTGGTATTAAAGGTATAATAAGGATCCACTCCGATGCTGCGGAGACTGCGCCGCAGGGCGGCCATTTCAAATCTTCTGGCATTTTCCGGAGTAAACACGCCCTGGTTGTATACCGGAATCCCACGGCTGCGGACCCGTTCCACCGCCTCCAGGGCTTCCGGAGTCACCTCGTAGGGATGTTCAAAGTGGGTCATCAGGCAGATCTCACGGTATCCCGGCTCCCGGAAGCCGGCCAGAAGGTCGGCGTATGCCTCCGTAATTCTCATGGGCAGCACCACCGGTGTCCGGGTGCCGATCCGTATCCTGCGGATATGGGAAATCCCGGACAGACGTTTCAGTATACTGCCGGTTATACGGTCTCCAAGAATGGCGGGATCTCCTCCGGTCACCAGCACCTCGGTCACTTCCGGATGCTCCTGATGCCAGCGGATGGCTGCTTCCAGCTGCTCCTCCAGGGCCCGGGCCCCACGTTCCAGTACGTTTCCGATTTCCCAGTTCCGCTGGCAGTACACGCAGATCTGGGCACAGGTGTTATACGGTTTAAAGATGGTTATCATGGGATACCGCCGGGTGATAAGGTCCTGCGGGGATGTGTCGGACTCGCCCATAAAGTCCAGGTCCAGAGGCTGATTCCTCTGTTCACCCATGATACGGGTGTAACTGAGGGGAGGAATCACCTGGGCCCGCACTGCATGGTCGCGTTCCCGGCCGGTATCGGTATCCATGAGGGATGCGTAATAGGGAGTAATCCCAAAGGGCAGTCCCAGCTGTGTCATCTGCCGGATTCCCTCGTCTTCCTCCCGGGTCAGATGAATCAGCCTCGTGGCCATGTCTGCATCCCGGATCACATTGCGGCACTGCCAGCGCCAGTCATCCCACTGTTCCCGGCTGGCTCTCAGTTCCGTCATGATCCGGTTCCTGTTTTCCTGCCGCATCCGGATCACCTCCGGATCCATTCCGGATGCAAAGCACTCCATCCCCCGGTGGGCCGTTTCGGCGATCCCGTCCAGGGCAACAGAACGGATCCGGGCGGCGCTGCGGCCCCCGGCGAGGGCGGTCTCTCCGACAGGAGCGGCTCCATAAATTCCGGTGGCACCCATCATCCCACGGAACAGATGACGCATCTCTTCCACGAAAGCCGCCTCCACTCCGGCGTCCTCCCCCGTGGCCATCTTCCAGATCGCCTCCAGGGCACAAAATCCGCTGAGGGACTCACTGCGTCGGGAAAAAATATTTTTCAGGGCATGAAGACAGCGCCGGGACACGGCCCGGTCCATGGGATGCCGGACTTCCACTTCGCCGAGTGTGATCGTCTCATACCGGATTATATGGGATAACACCCTGTCCCTGGCATCCTCCAGGGTATCTGCCCCGGCAAGTTCTTCCATAAGAACCGGGTTCTCCCTGCGGAAAGCCAGGATGGCTTCCTGTACGGTCATGGCATACCTCCTGTATCTGTTCTTTTCCTGATTATAACATATTCCCCGATCCTCCCGGAAAGACGAACAGGAGTCCCGGCAAGCCGGGACTCCACAGGGCATATATGGTTTTTACAGACAGGAAAATTTCAGTAAAGGGGGATGATCAGTTCCTGGCCAGGGCGGATCAGGGGACCTGTTGCGTTCAGCCGTTCAATCTCATATACGGTCCAGCCGGTGTCCCGGGAGGCACTTCCGTAGCGTCCGGCCAGTTCCCACAGAGTATCTCCCGGCTGCACCGTAACTGTCAGGGTTCCGGCACCGGACCTGGTGGGCTCCCCGGCCGAGGCAATGGCAGTGCTGAAAAACATGATGTTGAGAATCACTGCGGTACACAGAACGGCTGTCATCATCCCCAGCCGTCTTCCCCGGATCCGGATCATCCGCCTTTTACGTTTCCCTATTACCACTGTCATCTTCATCCCTCCTCAAACATTTGTTCTATATCAGAATCATAACAGAATATATGTTCGGTGTAAACAGGCTTTCTGAACATTTGTTTTGTCACAATCTGCTTCTGTGTTATAATGTCCCCAGGAGGTGGATGCCATGGCAAAAAAACCTGTATCCGAAAAGCAGCTGGAGATGTATCATTTCATCCGGGAGTACATCCGGGACAATTCGTACCCCCCGTCGGTCCGGGAAATCGGTGCCAGAACCGGACTGAAATCCACTTCCACGGTACATGCCCACCTCCGTCGTCTGGAGGAGCTGGGATACATCCGGCGGAATCCGGCCATATCCAGAGCCATTGAGATTGTGGAACAGGAGCCTTCAGGAGCCCGGATCCACAGCCTGCCTGTTATGGAACCACGGGACAGCCGGTTGGTTACGGTTCCTCTGGTGGGCCGGGTCACGGCCGGTCAGCCCATCGATGCCACGGAAAATATTGAGGATGTGTACCAGCTGCCTCTGTCACTGGTGGGAACTCCGGATGTCTATATGCTGAAAGTGGCCGGGGACTCCATGGTAGATGCCGGAATCCGGGACGGGGATCTGGCCATCGTCCGCCAGACCAGTTCCGCCTCCAACGGTGACATAGTGGTGGCTCTGCTGGACAGCAATGAAGCCACCATCAAACGGTTCTACCGGGAGAAAGACCGCTTCCGTCTGCAACCGGAAAACCCCACCATGGATCCCATCTACACCGATCAGGTGGATATCTGCGGCAGAGTGATTGCTGTATACCGGGACATCCACTGACCACACTGTAACAATACCCCTTAAAGGGGAAACATAACGGCGCATTAAAAAACATCTGCAGCAGCAGATGTTTCAGACCGCAGAAAAAGTGCACTCAGCCCCGCGGCTTGAGTGCACTTTTTCTGTAAGTCTGAAGTGATGACTGCCCCATCACTTTTCTGATCTGTTATCTGACCCGGCTCAGCCCAAAGCCACCACCTGGTTGCGGCCCTGTTCCTTCGCCCGGTACAGCGCCCTATCGGCGTTTCTGAGCATGGTTTCCAACGTCAGGTTCCCGGCCTTCCCGTCGTCCAGCCCGATGCTGACCGTCAGCTGAATCTGGCTGTCCTCATAATCAATCACCCTGCCGGCCACCTGGCTGCAGAACACTTCGGCCTGCTCCATCACCAGGCTGCGGTCCAGGCCTTCCACCAGTACGCCAAACTCCTCGCCCCCCAGCCGGCCACAGACAGCCCCCTGGGCAAACCCGTCGGTCAGCCACTGTCCCAGACTGCGCAGCGCCTCATCGCCAGCTCCGTGACCGAACGTATCATTGACCCGCTTGAAGTGATCAATATCAATCATCAGAAGGCTCAGATCTGTCCCGTTATCCGTTTTTCTGCTCACCGCCTGACGGCCCAGTTCCATGAACCGGCTGCGGTTGCATAGTCCGGTCAGTTCATCGGTACGGGCCAGGACCCGAAGTTTTCGTTCGCTGTCTTTCAATGCAGCCTCCTGCTGTTTCCGGGTGGTCACATCCACCAGGGACACCAGCCGGCCCACCTGCCGGCTTCCCGGCCCGGTGATTCCTGATACTCTTGCACTGAAACAGCAACTGGTGTCCTCCAGCGTCAGTTCAATATCCTGAGAATTCTGAGTTCTGAGCAGTTCCAGCAGCGGATGATCCTGACACAGGATCCGGTCAGCCGGTTCATTTTGCAGACACTGTTTCAGTTCCGGGAACCAGTGTCTGGCGGCTGCGTTGCAATCCACTAAACGGGAGCGGTTGTCAAACACCAGCGTCAGATCCCTGTTATGTTCAAACACCGCATCCCGGCCCAGTGACCGGACAGTCAGCAGATCATAACGGGACAGCGCCCTCAAAAGCAGACCCATCGACAAAGGGATCACCAGCACAGCATAGTCGATCCCCAGCGCACCCACATCCAGAAGAATGAGGATCAGCCCGACAAACGGAAGCGACGCAGACACTAAAAACATATGGTAGCCCGGACACTGTTCCGGCGGTGTCTTTTTCAGCCAGAGCAGATAGATCCCCAGCGCCACCAGAAAACATAGTATGGAGTAAAACGAGTGGGCCAGATACCAGGGTCCCTGATCCAGCCGCAAAATGCGCAACTGCCCGACCGTATTCACCATGGCCCCCCGGTAAAACAGGGCATGCCTGCCATTGGTCAGCCGCACCACAAATGTGATCAGCGGGAAAACAAACAGCCCTGCAATCCAGGCTGGAACCCGCCGTGGGATCAGTTCTGCGAAATACACCCAGAGCAGCAGCCACAGTGTGGGAAGAAACGGCAGCGCAAAATACTGCACCTGATGCCAGAAAAGCATCTGCTCCAGTGTGTAACTGTTGAATTCCATCAGTGCGCCGAATGTATAAATGAACACAGAGACACAAAGCAGGGCAAAACTGACCACCAGTGGTGTCTTTTTCCGGTGAAGGGCGTAACTGATCATATACACCGCCAGAACCACCGCGACCATTAAGTAGATGCTGACCCAGGCCTGAAATGCCGTCATTATGGCCCCTCCCATCACATTATGTCTAATTAACTGATCGGTCATCCGGACGGAAAACCTAAGCCCTGCACCGCATTTTTCCATCCGGATTCTATTGTTACGATGAAACAGGAAATCCCAGGGAGGCCCCAATGCCAGCGGTACTTACAGTACTTCCCCAAAGAGAGCTGGCATGCTCCAGGTGTTGATGGAAAAATTCTTCGATATTTGTCGGAGGATATGGCCGATGCGGATTCTGTGGTAAATGAGACATGTGAGGAGATCTCCGTCCTGTTTAAGTTTTGTGGTGCAACGTAACTTTACAGGAACTGGTCTACCTGTCCATATCCTCAGGAGTTATTGGCTTACACAGAACATTTTATACACTGCATTAGAAAACATCTGCCGGCGCAGATGTTTTCTTTGTCATTGCCTTTCTTCTCCGTCTGATCCGAACGTCCTTTTCAGAGCCCGTTCCACCGGCACAATGGTCAGTAGCATTATAAGAGTCTGGATGCCCATCAGCCAGGAGCCGGCCGTCCCCACCGTTCCCTCTGGCCGGCCCCGGACAGAAAGCATTACCAGGAGTGTTACCGGCAGAAGAATCCAACCGGTTATCCACCACAGATTTCCCCAGTACCTGTGGGCGAACTCCCAGGTTTTGGGGTTCCTCATGGATCTCCGGGTCCTGTAGCCCAAGACCGCATTGATGGTACCCGGCCTGTTCCTGCGGTAATATCCTCCGATCAGAATCATGGATACCGGGATCAGAAGCCCCATCATCAGCATGAAAATCCAGACGCCCACAGAAGTAACCCCCAATTCATACAAGATAGTAAAAAAGGACCTCCGGGTTACCGGAGGTCCTTTGGTGCGGCTGAAGGGACTTGAACCCCCACAGCTCGAAAGCCACTAGAACCTGAATCTAGCGCGTCTGCCAATTCCGCCACAGCCGCATGGTGGCGGGCCATCTGTTATCTGACCCGGTTTTTAGTATAATACCTGAAGCAGGGGTTGCGCAAGCCTTTTTTTCAAAAATGGGGAAATTCTCCTACTTTTCCTCCAACATCCGCCGGGCTCCCTCCAATACCGCCAGTTTTACGTAGTCGGCGGACAAGCCCCCCTGCAGGTAGGCGATGTATGGGGGCCGCACCGGGCCATCGGCGGACAGTTCGCTGGTGGCTCCCGACACAAAGGTGCCTGCCGCCATGATCACGGGGTCAGCGTATCCCGGCATGTCCCAGGGCTCCGGCCGCACATGGGCATCCACCGGTGCATTGAACTGAATTCCCTGACAGAAAGAAATCAGATCCTGCGGATTCCCAAACCGGACCGCCTGAACTATGTCGGTCCGGGGCTCATCCCAGCGGGGGGACACCGTATAACCCAGTTCCTCCAGAAGAGCTGCGGCAAACACGGCTCCTTCCAGGGCCTGGGCCGTACTGTGGGGGGCCATATAAAGCCCCTGATACATCATCCGCAGAGTCTCACCGCTGACAGAACCCACTTCCCTGCCAATCCCCGGAGAGGTCAGAGAGTAACTGATCTTTTCGATCAGGTCCTTCCGTCCGGCAATATATCCACCGGTAGGAGCCAGTCCGCCACCCGGATTTTTGATCAGGGAGCCGGCAATGACGTCTGCCCCGACGGACAGAGGCTCCCGGTCCTCAACAAACTCACCATAACAGTTGTCCACCAGTATGACCGCACCGGGATCCCGGCTGCGCACCGCCCGGATCATGTCTTCTATCTCCCGGATGGTCAGGGATTTTCTCCAGGAATACCCCCGGGATCTCTGAATCAGAACCACCTTTGTCCCTTCCGGCAGCAGTTCAGCCTTCTCCTCAGGAGTCAGTTCCCCGGGGATTTCCAGATAATTCACACCAAATTCCTTCAGGCTTCCGGTTCCCTTTCCCCGTACCCCGATCACTTCCAGCAGCGTATCGTAAGGCGTCCCGGTCAGGGACACAAGAGTGTCAGAAGGCCTCAGAAGGCCGAACAGGGTTACGGCAAGGGTATGGGTGCCGGAAACCAGCTGGGAGCGTACCAGGGCGTCCTGGGCACCGAATATCCGGGCCCACAGGCGGTCCAGAGTGTCTCTTCCATAGTCTCCGTAACCATAACCGGTGGTTCCACTGAAGCACTCCTGGGATACCCTCATTTCCCGGAATGCATCCGCCACCCGGCGATGATTGGCTGCATTCACCGGCTCATGACCATTCCGCCAGATCCCGCACCGTTCCCTGGCTTTGGCCAGGGCGTTTATCAGTCTGTCATCATTCATACTCAGGTCCTTCTTCCAGCCGCACCGGCAAAAACCCGGTACAGCGAATCTCCTCCGTGGTGATCTCCGTCCGGAGGGCAAATACTTCCACACCGGCGGCGGCCGCCCGGATCAGAGCCCCGGCAAACCGGGGATCCCTTTTCCGGTGGGGGGAAAATCCTCTCCCATGGGGGTTCTGCAGCACAAAGGCCACCGCGGTACGGTATCCCTCCCCGGCTGCCCGGATCAGTTCCTCCAGGTGCCGGGTGCCACGGGTGGTGGGGGCATCCGGAAAATAACACCAGCCATTTCTGGCCAGGGTCACCCCCTTTACTTCCATAAGGACCGGCTGGCCCTGGCTTTCAAATGCCAGATCCAGCCGGCTGTTCCCCCATCTGTATTCCCGTTTCAGATTTTCCACCCCCGGATACCCGGGGAAAAGCCCTCCGGCCAGAGCCTCCGCCACCAGAGTGTTGGGCAGCTGGGAATCCACTGAAACCAGTTTTCCTCCGTATTCCACCAGCCGCAGTTCATAAGGGGTCTTCCTCGATGGCTCCGGGTGAGCCGTCAGCAGGCACCGCGCTCCCGGCACCAGCAGTTCCCTCATCCGGCCGGTGCCGGGGACATGGGCTTTATTAAGCTCTCCCTCCACCTCCACCAAAGCCACAAACCGGTTGGGCCGGGACTCAAAGCGTGCTTCCACCCAGGGCAGATGAAATCTCACTGTTTCATCTCCAGATCCATATATTCCTCAGGAAATTCCGCTCCGAAGGCCATCCGGCAGATCAGCTCCACCAGATCCTCAAAACCAAGGCCCAGGTACCGGGCAGCGTCGGGGATCAGGCTGGTCTCAGTCATTCCGGGAATGGTGTTGGCCTCAATAATATAAGGCTCCAGATCCTGACTGATCATCATGTCAACCCGGCCGAACCCCCGCATTCCCAGGGTCCGGAAGGCTCTGGCTGCCAGTATGCGGCAGTTCCTGCGGACCTCCTCCGGCAGGCGGGCCGGAATGATATGGTCACTCATTCCAGGGGTGTACTTGGTTTCATAATCGTATACTCCTGTGGTAGTGGTGATCTCCAGTGTGGGCAGCGGGAAGGGGTGCTCATTTCCCATGACGGATACCGTAATCTCCATCCCCTCCACAAACCGCTCCAGCAGAATTTCGTCTTCAAAGCTGAAGGCATGGAGCATGGCTCCTACCAGTTCCTCTTCCCTGTGGACGAACCGGATCCCAATGGTGGATCCCTGGCTGGGTGCCTTGACCACCAAGGGAAGACCCACGGTGTCCAGAGTCTCCCGGCAGGCATGGTCCGGTCCCATGGCATCATAGTCCGACCGCCGCAGGGTCATAAAGGGTGGCACCGGCAGACCGGCCGACCTGAG